>JADGOK010000265.1 GCA_017882985.1 Acidimicrobiales bacterium | reverse complement strand
GTTGAATGGCCTCCGTACGGACCAATTCCGTGGGCCACGACGAAGCCATGGGGAGCGGTAGGTACCTGTTACATTTCGAAGGTCAATTTCTAATCAACGGTGAGAGTTGCGCCACGACGAGAGAGGTAGCTATGACCGGCACCGCAGAGGACGTAAAGCCTGGTTCCGAAGAGCATCAACTGCGCCACGGGGTGCTCAATCTCTTCGACTCGGCCATCATGGGTGTCGCGGGTTCCGCTCCGGCGTATTCCATCGCCGCGACGACGACCGCCCTCTTCGGCGCAGTCCTCTACGGTGGCGCCGCGGCGCTGCTCTACTGCGGATTCTTTATGTTCGGCATCGTGTTCGCGTTCAAGTACTTGAGCAAGAATGACCAGCACGCCGGCGCGGCCTACTCGTGGGTTCGCCGGGCGCTGCACCCGATTCTCGGGTACCTGTCGGGGTGGGCGGTCGTCGTGTCGGCGCTCATCTTCATGGTGATCGCGACCTTTCCGGCGGGTTCGAGTGTGCTGAGCCTGTTCTCGACCTCCGCCGCATCAAACAAGGACCTCATCACGATCTTCGGTACGGTCTTCTTCCTCTTGATGGTGGGCGCCGTCGCCGCCGGCGTCACCGTCACCGTCACGGTGCAGATCATCATGTCGTGCGTCGAGGTTTTCCTGCTCCTGCTCTTCGCGGCGTTGGCGATCTTTCACGCCCACCACGTCACCAATTTCTCGTGGCACTGGTTCTCGTTCTCGATCTTCCACGCGCACGGCTCATCGGGCTTCGTGGCCGGGGCGCTCCTGGCGACGTTCTACTTCTGGGGCTGGGACGTCACGGCCAATCTCAATGAGGAGACCAAGGACGCGCACAAGACCTCGGGCACGGGCGGGTTCCTCGGCGCGCTCATCGTCTTTCTGCTCTTCGAAGTCTTCACCGTGTCGGCCAACATGGTCCTGACGCCCGCGCAGATGACCAACCCCAACAACGCTGCTGATATCTTGCAGGTCCTCGGTCAGGCGGTCTGGCACGGTACCGGCGGCAAGCTCATCGTGGCCGCCGTGCTGCTGTCGACGGTCGCCACGTTGGAGACGACGCTGATCCAGGTGACGCGAACGTTGTTCACCATGGGTCGCGACCGCACGTTGCCCGCGGCGCTGGGTCGCACGCACCCCGTTCGCAAGACGCCGCTCGTCGCGACGTTGGCCGTGACCGTGCTCTCGGTGCTCCTCTTCATCGGCAGCCAGTACGTGGGGTCAATCGCCACCATCATGACCGACGGTTTCAACGCGATTGGTCTGCAGATCTGCATCTACTACGGCCTCGCCGGCGTCTCGGTCGTGATCTTGTATCGTCGCCAACTCTTCAAGTCGGTGAGCAACTTCATCTTCATGGGCCTGTGGCCACTGCTCGGCGCTGTCTTCATGGCGTACATCTTCATCAAGGTCATCCCTGGTCTCAACGGCACGACGCTGGCGGTCGGTCTCGGCGCGATGGCCCTCGGGTTCATTCCGATGGCCTACTACTGGCACAAGGGAAGCCCGTACTTCGAGATGCCGTCCAAGCTCGACCGCGAAGCCCAGCTGGAGGAGATCGCCGAGATGGAGCAGAACCTCTAGACCACTTGGCAGAGGTGGAGGGAACGTGTTCGCACCCCTCCAGCGTCGCTGTCTTGGGTGACGCACCGTGACGGCTCGGTGTTGATCGCATTTCTACAGCTGCGCGACTGGTCGAAAGGTCAGCTCGCGACGTGATGGGACTTGATTCGAAGGTGGTCAGCCGTCGCGGCGTTCCCGGCTGCGGATTCCTTCACTCGTCGGCGCACAATCGTCAACGAGTATCTTGGACTCTCGAGCATGCGAAGTGGAGGGGGGCGATGTGGCGCGATCGCAGTACGAACACCTCTGGCCGCTGGCGCACAGCGAACGCGCCGCGCTCGCGGAGGACCTGTCGGGCCTGAGCGCCGAGCAGTGGCGCAAGGGCACCCTGTGCGAGCAGTCGGACGTGGAGGAGGTCGTCGCCCACCTCACCGCCGCGGCGAGTCTGAATCAGTGGCGGTGGATGCGAAGCATGATTGGCGCGCGATTTCGTGTCGACGTGCATAACCAGCGCCGGCTCGTCGAGCATCGGGGCAGCACGCCGGCTGCGACGCTCGGCCGGTTCCGGGCCATCATCGGCAACTCCACCGCCCCCTCGGGGCACACTCCGGTCTACCTCGGCGAAGTCGTCGTGCACGCCCAAGACATTCGTCAACCGCTGGGACTGTTCCGCGCTGGTCGCCGACGCGCTGACGCCCGTCGCTGATTTCTTCGCGCGCCGCAACTTCGCGGTGGCCAGCCGGACTGTCAGTGCCGGACTGCAACTGCGTGCAGATGATGGGCCGTTTGCCACGGGCAGCGGACCACTGGTCATCGGATCGACCCTCGCGCTCGTGATGAGTATGGCTGGCCGCGCCGTGTACGTTGACCAGCTCGACGGCCCGGGCGTACCGACCCTGCGAGCCTCGCGTCCTTGGGACTGAAGCGCGAGACGCTGCGTCCTGTCGGGTTGACCCGCTCTGAAGTGCACGCACCGCACTCCGGGCTTCGAACATCGTGACGTAACTGGTTCGACACTTGCCTGAAGAATGCCGGGGTAAAACAAGGTCAACGTTGTGATGCTGACGACAGATGGAGCAAGGATTAGCGCATATGAACACACCGACGTTCCGTCTCCTCATGGTCGTCAATGGACTTAGGGCACTTACGCGCCCTGGACGGTAAAGGATGCCATCCTCACCATCGCTTCGGTCCAGGTTGACAAGGGTGTGCCTCAGGTCTCGAAGGAGGAAACGGCGTC
>JADGOK010000264.1 GCA_017882985.1 Acidimicrobiales bacterium | reverse complement strand
CACCAGCTGCTTTCGACGTGGATGCGCGCGGCCGACGTCACGCTCGTACCGTCGCGATCGGAGAGTTTCGGTCTAGTGGCACTCGAATCGTCGGCCTGTGGCACCCCCGTAGTCGCCAGTGACGTCGGCGGTCTCATGACGCTGATCGACCCCGGTGTCAACGGTTTTCTCATCGGCGAGCGCGACCCTGGCGCGTGGGCCGACGCGGTGATCGTCGCCACCGATCCCGAACACGCGACGTCCATGTCGACCGGGGCGGTGCTGCTCGCTCGGCGCTACACCTGGCGCTCGGCCGGCGAGTCGCTCGCGGCGCTGACCGAACAGTTGGCGCTGTCGAGCCTCGTTCGCTGCTGAGCGTGACGAGCGCGCCTCTGGGCGATGGCGGCGACGCCGAGCGACTCGACGCGACACTCCAAGCGTGGGCCCAACAGTGGCACGCCAGTGGACTGGTGGGCGACGTGGAGCATCGACACGAGCCCGACGATCGTGGTCACTTTCATTGGTTGGTGCGCCTGCGAGGGGAGGAGAAGCACGTCATCACCATTTGGTTGTCGCTCCGCCAACGCACGGTGCACTTCGAGACCGAGGTGATGCCCGCACCGGAAGAGAATCGCGAGGAGCTCTACCGCTTTCTGCTGGTGAAGAACGCCGACCTGTACGGACTGCACCTGGCGATCGGACCCGAAGAGGGGATCTACCTCGTCACCTCGGTGCCCACGGGCGAAGTCACTGTCGATCGTCTTGACGAACTCGTCGGCGCGACGGTCACGTACGTCGACGAGATCTTCCCGACCGCCATGTCGATGGGACTCGCGTCGCTCTACCGCCGGCGGGTCCGATGAGTCGGGGCCACCTTGTAGCGTGGGCGAGTGGCATTTGAACTCGTCATCATCGGCGGCGGACGCATGGGATCAGCGCTCTGCGAAGGGTTGCTCGCGGCGTCGTGGTGCGACCGCGAGCAGTTGGCAATCGTCGAAGAATCACTCGAGCAGCGCGCCGTCCTGACACGCCGGTTCCCCGACGTCGAGGTACTCGCCGCGCTCGAACTCGACCACGTGGGATCGCGCACCGGTGCGGTGTTGTGCGTGAAGCCCGACCACGCCGAAGCGGCGGCACGAGAGACCGCGATCGCCGGCGTGACGAGGCTCTTGTCGGTGGTCGCGGGTCTCTCCACGGCGCGCATCGAGGCCGCGTTCCCCGGACCGGTAGCCGTCGTTCGCTCCATGCCCAACACGCCGGTGCTCGTGCGAAAGGGCGTGAGCGCCATCGCGGGAGGGTCGCACGTCATCAAGGACGACCTCGACTGGGCGGAGGGAATCCTCGGCGCCGTGGGCACGGTCGTTCGCGTCACCGAGCGCAACCTCGACGCCGTCACGGGGCTGTCGGGATCCATGCCCGCGTACCTCTACCTGGTCGTCGAGTCGTTGATCGAAGCGGGGGTGCACCAGGGACTTTCGCGCGAGGTGTCGCGCCAACTGGTCGTGGGCACGTTCGAAGGGTCCGCGGCGTTGCTCGTGGCGACGGGCGAGTCGCCGCAAGAGCTTCGCGCCCAGGTGACGTCGCCCGGGGGCACCACCGCGGCGGGGATTCGCATGCTCGAAGCCCGAGCCGTTCGCGCGGCGTTCCTCGAAGCGGTTGCCGCGGCGGCCGAGCGCAGTCGTCAGTTGGGTCGCTGAGCACCCTCTACTAGCGTGGGGCCATGGCGACCCCGCGTCTTCGAACGAGGAAACTTTCTGAGCCCACGATCGGTCGATTGCCGGTCTATCAGCGAATCGCCGAGGGCTGGTTGGCCCGTGGGCTTCGCCGCATCGACTCTAAGCGCATTGGCGAGCTCGCGGGCGTGACGCCAACGACGGTGCGCCGCGACCTCGCGGGTCTGGGCACGCTGGGAACCCGGGGCGCCGGCTACGACGTGAACGTGCTCAACGAACGCATCGGCGAGGCGCTCGGACACGACCGAAGCTACGACGTCGTCGTCGTGGGCATCGGAAATCTGGGCCGGGCTCTGGTCAACTCGTCAAACTTCCTCATTCGCGGCGCACGCTTGGCCGCGCTCTACGACGTCGATCCTGCGGTCATTGGCACCGTGGTCGCCGGACACGTCGTCCAGTCACTCGACGAGCCGATCCTTCCCGCGACGGTTGGCGTGTTGTGCGTGCCGGCACACGCGGCCCAGGACGTCGCGAAACGCCTCGTCGAGGCCGAGATTCACGCGCTGCTCAATTTCTCGCCACAAGTCCTGACGGTGCCCCTTGGCACCGCGGTGCACTACGTGGACTTCTCCATCGAACTCCAGATCCTCATGTACCACCTCAACAACGGGACGGGGCCCTTGGGCGGCGGTGTGCTGCACTCCTTGGGCATCGCCACCACCGGCGCGACGAGGGGGTCCTAACGTGATCCGGGTCGTGGAGGCGTGGTGGCACTGATTTCAGTAGGTATTGATCACGAGCACGCCTCGCTCGACTTCTTGGAGCGTGCGACGGTCGGCGAGCACGAGTGGAGCAAGGTCTTGCGAACCCTCGTGAGTCACCGCAACATTCACGAGGCGGTCTTCGTCTCGACGTGCCTTCGCACCGAGGTCGTCGCCGTCATCGACCGGTTCCACGGAGCGCTCGAGGAGATCACGATGACGCTGAGTGACGCCACCGGTCTCGCACCGAGCGAGTTCCAGGACATCCTCACGGTGCACTTCGATCGCGGCGTCGCCAACCATCTCTTCTCCGTCGCGGCGGGCCTCAAATCGGTCGTGCCCGGCGAGTTCGAAGTCCTGGGCCAGTTGCGTCGGGCACTCGAACTTGCCGTCGAGGAACAGTCGGCGGGCGCGGAACTCGATGA
>JADGOK010000263.1 GCA_017882985.1 Acidimicrobiales bacterium | reverse complement strand
TCGAGGACCTTGGTGAGGACGTTGCTCGCCTGCTCGCACGCCAGGTGGACGCCGCCCAACTGGGCGACCGAGTCGTCACCGTACTCGTAGAAGATCCGCTGGTAGAGGTCGTCGGCCCGGTCGAGGCCGATCGTGGCGTCGGCCGACTCGTCGCCCGACAGGTCGAGATCACCGACGAACTCGTCAAGAAAGAGTCGCCGCAAGCTCTTCGATGAGCGCGAATAGCGGGCGAACAGCGCCCCCTTCACGACCTCGGGCAGGTTGACCAGGGCAAATACGGGACCCTCGAGGTTGGTGAAGTACTTGCGCAGAATGGACACCTCGACTTCAGTGAACTCTTCGGCGACGTAGGTATGCATGGAGTTATGAGATTAGGACTGAAACTAGGCGAGGGGGTGGACGCTGGAGGCGCCGGCGACGACACTGCGCAGCACCGCGTCGCGGGCCTGATTGGCGACGTCGGCGACGTCGGTGAGGTGGTGCATCCGAGAGAGCTGCTCGCAGAGGTCGGCCACCTGCTTGGCGTTTCGAACGAAGTCGCCGGGCGACGTCTGGCCGATCTCCAGGTCGGCGAGGTCGAGCACGGTGCCGAGCGACGCTCCCCGGGCCCAGGCGGCGATGGTGGTGGCGAACTTACCGTCGGGCTCTTTGGCGTGGGGCACCCGGTAGCGGTCCTCGATCTCGCGGATCGTGGCCGAGGTCACTGAAATCTCGGCGATCCGTTCGTTGAGACTGCCGCGGCGCTCTTGGCCCAGCCGATCGTTGATCGACCGCTTCTTCTTCGTCACCTGCTTGGCGGCGTGGGGCGTGCGCGTGGAGCGCTTGGACTCGTAGACGAAGCACGAGAGGAGACCGGCGAGTTGGGCCGGCTCGAGACCTTCGAAGACGTCCGAACTGATTGACTCGGCGATCAAGAGATCGCATTCGTGGTAGATCGAACGCAGTAGCTGGCCTTGGCGGCTGAGTTTCCAGCCCTCGGCGTAGCCCAACTCCTCGAGCACCTTGTGGCGCGCCATCATCTGCTCCCCGAGGGGTCGCTTCGTGCCGGTCGGGCGATGATCCGTCTCGAACTGGGCGTAGGAACGTTGGACGACCTCGAGGGCCGTCTCGAATTCGAAGTGATTGATCAGGTTCGCCGTGAAGTTGTACGTGGGACGGAAGGATGAATGCAGATCTGAGGGGGGTGCCAACGCGACACGGGCAACGTCGTGGAGTGCTACTTCGTTGGAGAAACAGACGATGGCGTGTCCCTCGTCGTCCAGACCCCGGCGCCCGGCCCGCCCGGTCATCTGGGAGAATTCGCCGCTCGTGAGGAACTGGCGACCGGCATCGGAGTACTTGGTGAACTTCTCGAGCGCGACCGACCGCGCGGGCATATTGACGCCGAGCGCCAGCGTTTCGGTCGCGAACACGACCGCGAGGAGGTTCTGCTCGAAGCACGCTTCGACGATCTCGCGAAAGGCCGGCACCATGCCGGCGTGGTGCATGGCGAGACCCCGGCGCAGACTGTCGATGAAGTCGGCGAACTCGAGAGCCTTCAAGTCGTCGTCGGAGAAGCCGCTCAGTCGCGATTGGGCGATCGCCTCGATCTCGCGACGCTCTTCGGGCGTGGTGAACAAGAGCCCGTCGCGGCGGCACTGGTGCACCGCGTCGTCGCAGGCGGCGCGCGAGAAGATGAAGACGATCACCGGCAAGAGATCGTCGCGCTCGAGCGCCTGGAGGAGTTCACTTCGCCGCGGCGCTCGAAAGGGCGGCGGCGGTGCGCTCGACTTGGATCCGCTCCACTTCGGACCCGGGCGAAAGCGACGGGTGGCCTTCATCATGTTGTCGACGCGGCGCGCCTCGTCGGACAGACGCACCCCGTCGAGTAGGTCGAGCACGTCGGCGTGGGGTTGTCCGCGCCGAACGACGGCGACGTGGTCGTGCAGTTTGATGGGCCGGTTCTTCTCCACGATGACGCTGGTGGGACCGCGGACCGAGCTGAACCACTCCCCCACGAAGTCGGCGTTGCCGACGGTCGCCGACAGCGCGACGAAGCGAACCGCTGCGGGGGTGAGAATGAGCACCTCTTCCCATACGCCACCTCGAAAGGGGTCTTGCAGGTAGTGGACTTCGTCCAGGATCACGAGTCCGAGCGTCATGAGCTGCTGGGAGTCGGTGAGCAGCATGTTGCGCAACACCTCGGTCGTCATCACGATCACTTCGGCGTTGCGGTTGAGCGACGTGTCCCCGGTCAGGAGTCCGACGCGCGACTCTCCAAAGAGGGCACTTAGTTCGTGGTACTTCTGGTTCGAGAGCGCTTTGAGCGGTGTGGTGTAGAACGCCCGTTCGCCGCGTTGCAGGACTCGACCGATCGCGTAGTTGGCGATCAAGGTCTTGCCCGAGCCGGTCGGCGCACTCACGAGGACGTTCACTCGTTCGTCGAAGGCCTCGATGGCGTCGAGTTGAAACCGGTCCAGACCGAAGCCGAGCCCGTCAATGAATTGACTCCGATAGTCGTCCGGGGTCACTTGTGGAACAACTTGCCAACACCGATGGACATGAAATAGAAGGCGGTCAGCGGAATGGCGAGGGCCATCATCGATAAGGGATCGCCACTCGGGGTGAAGACGGCGGCGGCAATGGTGATGCCGATCAACGCGTAGCGCCACGACTTGAGGAGTTGGTTCGGTGTCACCAGGCCGGCGAGCTCAATGGCGACCAACACCACTGGAAACTCGAAGGTCACCCCGAAGATGAACATCATCAGCAGGAACAGGCTGAGGTACTGATTGGGGTTGTAGATGCTCGTCAAGGAGCGCCCGCCGATCGACTGCAGGAACGCGAGGGCGTGACCGAAGCTGAA
>JADGOK010000262.1 GCA_017882985.1 Acidimicrobiales bacterium | reverse complement strand
CGATGCACTGGAGCACCAGGTCCAGACGGTCCCGGGTGGGGATGATGATGTCGATGGAGGGCGCCGGCGACGGGGGTTCAACCGTCCACTGCACGAGTCCGCCTAAGACACCGGGCCCGACAGCACCGCGCCAGCCACGGCGACGGAAAGCGCTTCGGACAACGCGACAACTGTCCTCGTCTATGTGCGCCGGGGAGAACGAGACGTTCGGGCGACCCGGGGCGACGATCAGGGGGACGTGATGAAACGTCGCTGCCGTTTCACTCAGACGCAGGTACGCGTCGTGCTCGAATGCCCAGCCCGCTTCGGAGGAGAAGCCGCCGACCGCGCGGAGGCTCGCGAGGCGCAGGAGTGCCGGTCGACCCACGCCGTTGTAACTGAGCAGCGTGTGGGGGCCGATTCCCGGCGTCTTGAGGATCGGTGCGTGAACGAGCAGACCGATCTCGTCGGCGAAGACGACGTCGTCGTCATCGAGTGCCGCGGCCAAGAGCACCGAAAGCGGCCCCATCCATTTCTCGCGCGCGAGACTCGTGTCGTGCAAGAAGAGCCACGTTCGCGATGACGTGGCGATGACGTGGTTGAGCGAGTCGAGCGCGTCAAACGTACCGCCAAGAGTCTCATTGACCTCGAAGACTTCGACGTCGTTGAGCCGCTCTTCAAGGGCCGTCTCCTCTTCTGCCAACTGGACCTCACGTGGTCGATAGTTCGCCGGGAAGAATTGGTCGATCTTGGCGACTACTTCGCGTGGCGCACTGTTGGGATCTCGGCCCCGCAATCGGCGAGTCGTGCGAAGGAGTGGTCGGCCGAAGAGGCGTGCGGTCTTGTAGCGCAACGTATTCTCGCCGAGCATCCGACCAATGAACTGCCGGAACGGTGTGTCGGACTTGATGCGGATCGCACTGTGAAACGTGGCCCAGCGGCGCTTCAACTCTCGTTCGGTGAGTGGTGGACCTCCCTGGAGGTCGTATCGCTGGATGCCGGACACGGAGTGACGTCTTTCATTTCGGGGCACGCAAGAACGAGCCGATGATGCCCCACAACTGTAGTGACGCCGCGATTGGTCACGAGATCGCTGGCGCCGGTTGGGCGAAACCTAACTCGTCGACGGTCCGCGCCAGAGATCGATGGCGCCCTCCACGGCGAACTGGTCAATACGGGCCAACTCTTCGCTCGTGAAGTCGAGATTGTTGATCGAAGCGACGTTCTCTTCCAACTGCGTCACGCTGCTCGCTCCCACCAGTACCGAGGTCACCCGCTCGTCACGCAGCGCCCAGGCGAGGGCCAGTTGGGATATCTTCTGGCCACGCTCTTCGGCGATGTCCGACAGGCCACGGACCCGATCGAGATTCTCCTGACTCAAGAGGTCAAGCGAGAGTGAGGAGTCTTTCGAGGCGCGCGATCCTTCGGGAACGCCGTGGAGGTAACGATTGGTGAGAAGACCCTGGGCCAGCGGCGAAAACGCGATGCAACCAACGCCCTCGTCACCGAGTACGTCCAAGAGCCGCTCCTCGATCCATCGGTTCAACATCGAATAGGACGGCTGATGGATCAGTAACGGTGTGCCGAGCTCTTTCAAGATTTCGATCGCCTCGAGCGTGCGATGGTCGGAGTACGAGGAGATGCCGACGTAGAGAGCCTTGCCCTGGCGCACGGCCGAATCGAGCGCGCCGAGCGTCTCGTTGAGCGGGGTGTCGGGGTCGAAGCGGTGGTGGTAGAAGATGTCAACGTAGTCGAGACCCATACGCGCGAGACTCTGATCGAGACTCGCGAGCAGGTACTTGCGCGAACCGAGGTCGCCGTAGGGACCGGGCCACATGTCCCAGCCGGCCTTGGTCGAGATGACGAGTTCGTCGCGCAGTGACCCGAAGTCCTCTCGCAGCAGGCGTCCGAAATTTATCTCGGCGCTGCCGTAGGGCGGGCCGTAGTTGTTGGCGAGATCGAAGTGCGTGACACCGAGGTCGAACGCGCGGCGCAGAATTGCGCGTTGGGAGTCGATGGGTTGCTCGTCACCGAAGTTGTGCCACAGTCCGAGGGAGACGGCGGGAAGTTTGAGTCCGCTTTTTCCACATCGCCGGTACGGCATTGACGCGTAGCGATCGGGGGAGGGGGAGTAGGTGGTCATGCTTCGAGATTACCGTCGGTTGCTGCTCCATTCTCGGGGAACGGCCGCGCGTCGAGTTCTACGGGCAGGGAGGTGACGCCGGAAACTGGTTGAAGCACGCCTTGATTTGAGTGACGACACTGTTCAGGTGCGTCGCGTCGGCCTTGGCCGCGGCGAGTGCTTTAGTCGCGGTCGCCTGCGCCGCACTCACTTGGGCCTGGGTCGCGTAGGAAACACCGGCGGACGCCGGAGAGCTGAGAGAGCCGGCGTAGAAACTGAGTGATGCGATCAGTACGGCCGCCGCGCCCGCGGTCGATCGGTTGAGTTTCATATTTCTCCTCGTAAATAGATGGGTGCATTCAGGTTTACAGCCCAGATTGACCAAAACGGGTCAATTTGACGAACGTTTGAGAAACCGTTGCCGAGGCGTCGATCCCACTGAGAGTTGCTCGAAGCGACGTTCCTAGACTGACCCCATGGACCTCGAATTGAAGGATCGCGCGTACCTCATCACCGGTGGAACCGATGGTCTCGGTCTGGCGCTCGCTCGAACGCTCGTCGGCGAGGGTGCTCGGGTGGCCGTCTGCGGGCGCGACGCCGATCGACTGGATCAAGCCCGGACGCTGTTAGGTGACGGGGCCCTCTGCTATCGAGCTGACGTCACGAAGGAAGGCGAACTCGACGCCTTCATCGACGCGACGTTGGAGAGATTCGGTCGACTCGACGGCGCGGTGAACAACGCCGGGCGCTC
>JADGOK010000261.1 GCA_017882985.1 Acidimicrobiales bacterium | reverse complement strand
GGGCGAGCTCGCGGTACTGGTTCGGGGGCGTTGGCTCGTGGGCTTTGAGAATCACGGTGGTCGCACGACCTTGTCGGGCGACCTCGAGGCGCTCGGCTCCGTCGTGCGCGGGCGGGGCAACGACGGCACGCTCGACGGTTATCGTACGCAGCGAATATGGGCGACGTACGCGCACGGTCCGGTGCTCGCCATGAATCCGTGGTTCGCCGATGAGGTGCTCGCCACGGTGCTTGGTGAAGAACTCGAGCCCCTCGCGTCGGTCGCGGACCGGCTGTACCTCGAGCGCTGCAATGCGCTGGGTCTCAACCCGGTCGCTTGACGCCGTAGGTCGAGTCGCCACTCACCTCTCGGCCGAGCGTTTCGACGGCCTCTTCGATACGGGCGCCGAATCGACGAATGTTCTCGTCGTCGCCACAGCGCAACGCGGGGCCGAAGGCGACAATGACGTGGTGGCGCCATTCGTTGGGAGCGTCGAGGTACAGGGGCGCCTTGGCGTACTTCGCGGCCTGAAGGTAGCCCGAGCCGTGGATGTACGTGGGGACCACCGTGGCCTTGGCTCGTTCGGCGAGGTAGGCGGCACCACCCTTGAACTCCTGGAGCTCACCGCTGGGCGTGCGACCGCCCTCGGGATAGATCAACAGGTTCCAGTGATCCTCGACGAGTTCGAGGGCCAGTTGAGCACTGCGCCGGTTGATCCGGTGACGGTCGATGGGGATGGCGTTGAAGAGCAGGACCGTGCGAAAGGCCTTGCGAGAATCCATGAAGAAGTTGTCCATCGCCGCCGCGACGACGGTGCGCTTTCGCTGTGCAGCGGGCAACGCACTCAGTACGAGCGGCGTGTCGGCGTTGCTCGAGTGGTTGGCGGCGAAGATGAAGGGTCCGGTTCCCGTGATGTGTTCAACGCCGCGCACCTCGAGTGAGGAGAGAAAACGGGTGTAGGGGATCAGCCCATAAAGCTGCAGGAAAGAGCGCGTAAACCGAGCTGCGTAACCTCGACCCCACTTCGTCGGATAGTCCAGTCCGAGTTGGGCCATCACCTATCGGCGACGCGGTCGTTGTTTTGGCGTGTAGCGCTTGGAGGCCGACGGCGCCTTAGGGGTGCCCGGTGCGGTGGTCTTGGAACCCTTGGCTGACTTCGTCGTCGACGGAGCGAGGGTCCGTCCCTCCTTCTTGGCCTTGGCGATCTCGCGGGCTCGAATCGACGAGCCAGCGAAGGTGGCGTCACCGTACTTCTGGAGGCGAAGCGCACGAATCACCAACCAGCCGCCCAGCATCAAGAACGGCAGGCCAATGGTGCCGATGGCGAGCCCGAGGAACAGCCCGACGAAGGCAACGCCCACCCGCTTTCGCAGCAGCGCGAACATGACGAGCAAGAGTCCGATCACGAGGATCATTACGAATCGCAAGATCCAGTCAGAGACCACCGTCGGGCGCGTATGTTCGCACAGGTTGCCGACGAGTTTGTAGCCGGCCGCGCACGACTTTGCCGTGGCCTTGACCGTTACGGTGTAGCGCTTGCCGATAAGGAAGGGGAGCGCGAGGGCCATCGCGACGGCGACGAAGCCGGCAATGAGGCTTACGAGACGCTCAATATGATCCAGACCCATGATCACACTGCGCGAGACTGCGGATTCGCGACGCGGGCGCCGCATTCGCTCAAGGGTCGAATCAATTTTTCCTGGCACGGATGAAGGCTACAACGCCGAACAAATGACAACCCGGTGTTCACACGGTAGGATTCCTGGTTCGGGCGCTTAGCTCAGTTGGTTAGAGCGCAGCCTTCACACGGCTGAGGTCGAGGGTTCGAGTCCCCCAGCGCCCACTTGGTGTTGCATTTTTCACAACGGCGTCGGTACAGGCGTCTCGCTTTCGTCAATGGCCAAACGCGTCGCTCAGAGATCGGCCGGACGCCCGTAGGTCACGGATTGAACGACCTCTTCAGGCAAAGACTTAAGGAGTTGAGCATCGGGGTTGGCACCGAGGGCGTCATTGATCGTGGAAAACGCGAGTCGTAAAGCCACGAAAGTGGTTATCGCGAAAATCTGTGAGTCGCTAAGTCCGACCTTACGAAGTGCGTCGACGTCTGAGGGTGTCGTGGCGTTGGGGTCCCGGACGACCTTACGCGCCCATTCCGCCATCGCTCTTTCTTGTTCGGTCAGTCCGACGTCCTCGCCGCTAAGAACGGCTGCGGCAGTCCTCGGATCAGACGCCCCCGCGAGCTTGCCTCCCCACGCCAGCGAGCAATACGAGTCGCCGAGAGTTGACGCGGTTGCGGTGACGAGGATGCCGCGCTGGCGAAAGCTCAGGCCGCTCACTTTGAAGGCCTGAGACATCAGGGCGTAGAGCTGCTCCATGGTGTCTATCTGGTAGGCCCAAAGGCGAGACACGTTCCACACGTATCCAGTCTCTTTCTTATCTTCGTCAAAAAACGCCTGAACCGGCTCGCTGATTGGTGGCTCTTCGAGAAACCCTGACGTCACTGTTCTCTCTCCTCCATCGGCTTTCGCGCCATGTACCCGACAACATTGATCTCAGCCCGAAGCGGCAAGCCGTCTCGGACGTGTTCCTGGGCTATTTCGATCGTTCTTTTCTGGAATGACTCTTGTCCGACATGCTGTATGGCTTCGTACGCGGGTCCCGTCGACGCCAGCGCGCGAGCAAAACTCTCGGGGTCGGCGAACTCCCACGCGAACGGGATCTCGACTCTGCGGATGTCAATGAATCCACAACTCTCGAGCAGGCTCTCGCCAGCACCGGGTCGGCCTAGTGACACCATCGACGCTTGATTGTCCACCTTCTCTTGAGCGGCCAGGCGAAAGGGCGCCAAAGCCCAGGCGCCCGGTGAAATCTTC
>JADGOK010000260.1 GCA_017882985.1 Acidimicrobiales bacterium | reverse complement strand
GACCGAGCCTCTCGTTCCCCGTCAACCAGACGCCGTTTCGGAACGCCTCGCAGGGTCCAGTGGCTAGCCCGCCGGTCGCAGGATCGATCAAAGGCCTGACGAAAGAGGGAAAGGACTTCCGCTGGGAGCACTGTCTTTTCGTCGTAAACGCCAACGGCGATCTCGTCGAGGCGTGGACGCAGTGGGACTCGTTGTTCTATCGGCCGCACAGCGTGCACATCAGTCCATACGATCCGGAGAAGCACGTATGGGTGGTCGACGATGGGCGGCACGCAGTGTTCGAGTTCACCAATGACGGCAAGACGCTCGTGAAAACGCTCGGCACGAAAGACCAACCCGGTGAGGACGACAAGCACTTCAACCGCCCGACGTTTCTCGCGTGGCTGCCCGACGGCACGATGTTCGTGGCCGATGGGTACACGAACACGCGCATCGTGAAGTTCGACAAGGACGGCAAGTACGTCCTGGCGTGGGGTCAGAAAGGCACTGGCGTGCGCGGCGGACCGTTCGAGACGCGTCCGGGCTATTTCAACAGTGTGCATGGCATCGCGGTCGATCCGGTGACGCGACGCGTGTTCGTCGACGATCGGGAGAACCGCCGGATTCAAGTGTTCGACGAGAACGGCAAATATCTCGACGAGTGGAAGACGTCGACCGGTCCCGAGGTGTCGGAAATCTACTACCTCCACATGTCGCCCGACCGGTATCTGTGGGCGCTCGACAGCGGCACCTGGAAGGTGATCAAGTACGACCTCGAGGGACATTTTCTGTACTCATGGGGCTCGATGGGCGACTGGCCCGGCGGGCTCTGGGGCGCGCATCAGCTCAGCGTCGATCAAGAGGGCAACTTCTACATCGCCGAAGTGTCGAACGGCCGCGCGCAGAAGTTTCGGCCGAAGAAGAATGCGGATCCCGCGAAGCTCATTGCCAAACCGGTGCACCCGGCGTGGGTGGACTGAAGCGGGTCAGGACGGGCGCTCGAAGATGAGGAAGTACCAATAGGAGTAAGGGGTTGCCGGGTCGACGAAGCCCAGCTCGCTGCGGAGGAAGCGAAAGCCGTTGCGGGTCGCTTCGTCGCGAACCGCCGACGAGGGCACGCGATGATGCCGAATGGAGTTCTCGAGTGATTCGCCGGGCACTGCCTCACAGTCGATGATTGCCAGGAGGCCGCCTCCTTTGAGGCCGCGCCAGAAGCCTTGCATCATCGCGTCGTACGCCCGCAGCTCGTGATACGTGTTGACGACGAGGACGACATCGAGGCTTTCGGGCGGCAAATGCGGGTCGTTATCGGTGCCTAGAATCGTGGTGATGTGCGTGAGGGCGAGCGCCGACGCGCGGCGATTGATGTCCTCGAGCGCGGCACGTTGGACGTCGACCGCGTAGACTGAGCCCGCCGCGCCGACCCGCTGTGCGAGATGGAACGTGAAGTAGCCGGTGCCGGCACCGATGTCCGCCACTTGGCTCCCAGGTTGGATATGCAGCGCGTCCATGACCGCCGCGGGTCGCTGCCATTCGTCGCGGTTCCCGATCTCCGCATGCTGCGCTGACAGATGCGCCCAAAGAGGCAAACCGGCCAACGCGCCGACAAGGAGGATCCGAACAGTGGTCAATCGCATGTCTTCCCCGCACATTCTACAGGTGCTTCGGTGCTGCGGGCTGGCGCTGCTGACGGTCGTCGTGGTCTGGACGGCGCCGGTGAAAGGACAGCAAGGCGCAAAAGACGGCGAATGGCGGTTCTTCTCGGGCGACGGCGGCGCCACCCGATATTCGCCGCTCGATCAGATCACTCGCGACAACGTCAAGAACCTGAAAGTCGCCTGGACCTGGAAGTCGGACAACTTCAGCAATCCTCCCGAAATCAGAAACCAGGCCACGCCACTCATGGTCAACGGCTTGCTGTATTTCCCGGCCGGATCGCACCGCGCCGTCGTCGCCATTGACGCGGGTACGGGGGAGACACGGTGGGTGTGGAGGATCGACGAAGGCGCCCGCTGGGAGAAGTCGCCGAGACGCAATTCAGGCCGCGGCGTCGCCTACTGGACCGACGGCAGCGGTGACGAGCGGATTTTCACCATCACGCCGGGGTTCCAGCTCGCCGCGTTGAATGCCAAGACCGGCCAGCAGGTGCCAGGGTTCGGTCAGGGTGGCATCGTCGATCTGTTCAAGGAACTGGGCGTCGACTTCGACCCCACCGGCACGATCGGCAACAGCTCGCCGCCCGTCGTCTGTCGCGACGTGGTGATTGTCGGCCCGGCGCAAGGCGAGATGTCGCGGCCAAAGTCGAAGAAGATGACCAAGGCCGACATCATGGCCTTCGACGTGCGCACCGGAAAGAAGCGCTGGGTATTTCATACGATTCCCCGTCCCGGCGAGTTCGGCGCCGACACGTGGCTGAACGGATCGAACGAGTACACCGGGAACGCCGGTGCCTGGACGACGTTCACCGCCGACAACGAGCTCGGCTACGTCTATTTGCCGGTCGAGGCCGCAACGGGCGACTACTACGGCGGACAGCGGCCGGGCGCCAATCTGTTTTCGTCGACCCTCGTCGCCCTCGACGCGTCCACCGGCAAACGGATCTGGTATTACCAGCTGATTCATCACGACATCTGGGACTACGACATCGTGACGTCGCCGGTGCTCCTCGACGTGAAGGTGGACGGCAAGCCTGTGAAGCTGGTCATCGAGGCGACCAAGCAGGCGTTCCTCTACGTGTTCGATCGCGTGACCGGCAAGCCGATCTGGCCGATCGAAGAAAAACCGGTGCCGCAGACCGATGCGCCGGGCGAGTGGACGTCGCCAACGCAGCCATTTCCGACCAAGCCGCCAGCCTTCGATCGACAGGGCATCACC
>JADGOK010000015.1 GCA_017882985.1 Acidimicrobiales bacterium | reverse complement strand
GCCCGACACGGCACGCAGCTCCCCGGCGAGACCGACCTCACCCACGGCGGCGAGCGTGCGCGGCACCGCGAAGTGCAGGGCCGCCGACGCCACCGCGAGCGCCAGGGCCACGTCGACCCCCGGTTCGTTCGCTGGCAGGCCGCCGGCGGTGGCGGCAAAGACGTCGGCCCCGCTCGTGTCGACGTCACAGCGCGCCTCGAGCACCGCGAGCAGCAACGAGAGACGCTGGGACGAGACCTGGTGGGCCACACGACGGGGCGCCCCGGAACTCGACGCCACGAGGGCCTGCATCTCAACGAGCAGCGAACGCGTGCCGTCATTGGTCACCGTGAAGACGACACCGGGAACGTCGAGCTGGGGACCACGCATCACCAGGGCTGCGTCGGGCAGATCGCGTAGACCCTCGTGGACCATCTCCAAGAGTCCGACCTCACCCGTTGGTCCGAATCGGTGCTTGAGCGTGCGAAGGAATCGCAGCGAACCCTGGCGGTCGCCTTCGATGCGCACGACGGTGTCGACCAGGTGCTCGAGGGTGCGAGGCCCCGCGAGTTCGCCGTCCTTGGTGACGTGACCGACCAGCACCAGTGCGGTGCCCGTCGCCTTGGCGACGGTGCAGAGCCGCTCGGCGACGTGACGTACCTGGGTGACCGAGCCCGCGACGCCCGCGAGTCTGTCGTCGCTCATCGCCGAGATTGAGTCGATCACGCACAGCACGGGTCGGCGCTCGCGCAGCAGCTGCTCGGCGTCGGCGACGTTCGTCGTGGGCGCGACGTCGAGACCGCCCGGCACCTCGCCGAGTCGCCTCGCGCGTTGGGCCACCTGGGACGTTGACTCCTCGGCCGCGATGAGCAGCACCGGCGTGCCCGACGACGCCAGCGCGCACAGTGACATCAACGCCAATGTCGACTTGCCGACGCCGGGCTCTCCGAACAACAGGGTCGTGGACCCCGCGACGACGCCACCGCCAAGAACGCGGTCCAACTCCCCTACGCCGGTCGAGATCGTTGGACTGGCACTCTCGGCGACGTCGCGCAGCGACGTGGCGACGAGCGTCGCGCGTGACCTCGAGCTCGACGTGCGCTCCTCGTCGAGCGTGTTCCATTCGCCACAGCCCGGACAGCGACCGGCCCAGCGAGGCGAGGTCGTGCCACATTCTCGACAGACGTGCACCGAGTGACTCTTCACCTAGGTGAACCTAGAAGTGGGGTGTGACCTACGCGTTGGGAGAAAGGTCTTCGAAGTCGACCGAGGGCGGGAGGCCCTCGACTCCTTCGAAGGTCAAGAACGTCCCGTCGGTCCCCTCGGCGGCGTCGATGACGATCGTCTGCCCGGCCCGGAACTCCTTAAAGAGGATCTTCTCACTGAGCACGTCTTCGACGTACTGCTGGATGGCGCGTCGAAGCGGACGCGCGCCCAGTTCGGGGTCGTAACCCTTCTCGGCGAGGAAGCTCTGTGCACCGGCGGACAACTCGAGTCCGAGACCCTGCACGTCCAACTGGTCCCGCAGTCTCGTGATGAAGAGATCGGCGATCAAGATGACCTCTTCCTTGGTCAACTCGTGAAAGACGATGGTTTCGTCGATGCGGTTCAAGAACTCGGGACGGAAGTGCGCCTTCAGAGCGTCGTGGACCTTCTCCTTCATCCGTTCGTGCGACACGACGTCCGATCCCTTGCGGAATCCGATCGCGGCCTTTCGAAGGTCGGCGGTGCCGAGGTTCGAGGTCATGATCAGAATCGTGTTCTTGAAGTCAACGGCGCGACCCTGCGAATCGGTCAGGCGACCGTCCTCGAGGATCTGCAGCAAAATGTTGAACACGTCGGGGTGGGCCTTTTCGACCTCGTCGAAGAGAACCACGGAGAACGGCTTGCGGCGCACTGCTTCGGTCAACTGACCGCCTTCGTCGTAGCCGACGTAGCCGGGAGGCGAACCGACGAGCCGGCTCACCGAGTGCTTCTCCATGTACTCGCTCATGTCGAGCTGGATCAACGCGTCTTCGTCGTCAAAGAGGAACTCGGCCAAGGTCTTGGCGAGTTCGGTCTTGCCCACGCCGGTCGGACCGAGGAAGATGAACGACCCGCCGGGACGCTTGGGGTCCTTCAAACCCGCGCGCGTGCGACGAATAGCCCGACTGAGCGCGATAATCGCCTCGTTCTGGCCAATGATGCGCTTGTGGAGTTCGTCCTCCATGCGCAACAGCTTCGAGGTCTCCTCTTCGGTGAGGCGGTAGACGGGAATACCCGTCCACACGGCCAGCACTTCGGCGATGGTCTCTTCGTCCACGAGATCGAACGTCGCACCGCCCGAGGCCTTCACCGTCGCGTCGAGCTCGTCCTTCTTCGCGATGAGGTCGCGCTCTTGCTCTTCGAGGGCCTTCGCCTGTTCGATCGCGCCGCTGTCCATGGCGGACTCCTTGTCGGCACGAACCCGAGCGATGTCCTCGTCGAAGCGCTTGGCGGCCGGTGGCGCGTCCATGCGTCGAATGCGCAGACGGCTGCCCGCCTCGTCGATCAGGTCGATCGCCTTGTCGGGCAGGAAACGGTCCGCGATGTACCGGTCGGCCAGGTTCGCCGCGGCGATGAGTGCCTGGTCGGTGATCTTGACTGCGTGGAACTCTTCGTAGACCTCGCGCAGACCCTTGAGGATCTCAATCGTCATGGCGACCGAGGGCTGCTCGACCTTCACGGGCTGGAAGCGTCGCTCGAGGGCGGCGTCCTTCTCGATGTGCTTGCGGTACTCGTCGATCGTGGTCGCGCCGACGGTCTGGAGCTCACCGCGCGCCAACATTGGCTTGAGGATCGAGGCCGCGTCGATCGCACCTTCGGCGGCACCCGCGCCGACCAGGGTGTGGATCTCGTCGATGAACAAGATGATGTCGCCGCGCGTGCGGATCTCCTTCAGGACCTTCTTCAGGCGCTCCTCGAAGTCGCCGCGGTAGCGGCTGCCCGCGACGAGCGCGCCGAGGTCGAGGGTGTAGAGCTGCTTGTCCGCGAGCGTGACCGGGACTTGATTCGCCACGATCTTCTGGGCGAGGCCCTCGACGATCGCGGTCTTGCCAACGCCGGGCTCTCCGATGAGGACCGGGTTGTTCTTGGTGCGCCGCGAGAGCACCTGCATGACGCGCTCGACTTCCTTGTCGCGCCCGACGAGCGGGTCGAGTTTGCCTTCGCGCGCCAACTGGGTCAAGTTGCGGCCGAACTGGTCGAGGACCGCCGAGCCGCCCGCGGCGTCGGGGTCGCTCTTCTGGCCACCCGAAGGACTGGCGGCGCCGGTCTCTTTGCCCGACTGACCCGACATCATCTGAATGACCTGGGTGCGCACGCGCGCCATGTCCGCGCCGAGGTCGCTCAGGACCTGGGCGGCGACGCCGTCACCCTCGCGCACGAGTCCGAGCAGCATGTGCTCGGTGCCGATGTAGGAGTGCCCGAGCTGGAGGGCCTCGCGCAGCGAGAGCTCCAGGACCTTCTTGGCGCGGGGCGTGAAGGGCGGTGATCCGGGCGACGGATTGGTATTGGCACCAATGGCCTCTTCGACCTTCTCGCGCACGACGTCAAAGGTGACCCCCAGGGCGTCCAGCGCCTTGGCGGCCACGCCCTCACCCTCGCGGATCAGGCCCAGCAGAATATGCTCGGTGCCAATGAAGGCGTGATTGAGGTCGCGCGCCTCTTCTTGAGCGAGTACAAGTACTCGACGAGCCCGGTCAGTAAATCGTTCGAACAAATCTCATCCTTTATGCGCTTATGAATAGCAGTGTACCGGCGATGAGTGCTCAACAGACCACACCCCTCAGAGCACCGACAATGCTCCTCTAAGGTGGGTGCGTGAATCCGCACGAGCGACTACGGCTGCCCTCGGTCGAAGCCGACCTTTCAAGCCTCGAAACACTCCTCGCCGAGTCGGTCATCGTCGGTGACGCCTACCTCGATTCGGTGACAACCCATCTTATTTACGCCGGAGGCAAGCGGTTACGCCCCCTGCTCGCCGTCGCCTCCGCCACCAGCGGCGAGCGTCCCGCGACCGAGGAGGACCTGTTGGGTGGCGTGGCGCTGGAATTGATGCATCTCGCCTCGCTCTACCACGACGACGTCATGGATGAAGCGGAAGTTCGACGCAACGTCGACAGCGTGAACGCCCGCTACGGCAACCTGATCGCCATCGTCGCGGGTGACTTCCTCATGGCACGCTCGGCCGCCATCGCCGCCGACCTCGGCACCGACGTCGCGGGACTGCTCGCGCGCACGCTCGCCTGGCTGACGCGCGGTCAGGTCTCCGAGGTTCGCACCGCCTTCTCGGTTGGGCGCAGCGAGTCGGACTACTACGAGGCGATCGAGGGAAAGACCGCGTCGTTGATGGCGTCGAGCTGTCGCGTGGGGGCACTCACCGCGGGTCTCGACAGCATCCAGACCGAAGGCCTCACCGAGTTCGGGCGGTGCTTCGGAATGGTCTATCAACTTCGCGACGACATTCTCGACGTCATCGCGATCGACAATCAACTCGGCAAGCCCGCCGGCCAGGACCTCGCCGAGGGCATCTACAACCTGCCCACGCTCTACGCGTTGCGCGATCCACACGTCGGCGACGAGTTGCGCGTGATCCTGGGCGAGGTGCTCGACGACGAGGACCGCGAACGTGCGCGCAAGTTGGTCGTCGCCACTGAGGGCGTCACCCAGACGGTTGCGGCCGCGCAGGGATTCCTCGACCAGGCCCACAGCGCGCTCTCGGTGGTACCGAACGCCGGCTTGCGCGACGGCTTCAACTCGCTGATCGAATCCCTGCTCGAGGACCTGCCGAGCTACTAATCGCGCAGGGGTTTCAACGTGGGAAACGCGATGATCTCTCGGATGTTCGATTCGTCGGCGATCAGCATCGCGAGTCGGTCCATCCCGAGTCCGAGACCGGCCGTGGGCGGCAGACCCCACTCGAGCGCTTTGATGTAGTCCTCGTCGATCCGCATCGCCTCGTCATCACCGGCCGCCGCCAATCGGGCCTGCTCTTCGAAGCGCGCACGCTGGTCGATCGGATCGATCAGCTCACTGAATCCGTTGGAGAGTTCGCGACCCACGGCGTAGGACTCGAAGCGCTCGGTCAGTTCGCCGTCAGTCTGGTGGCGACGCGACAACGGCGAGACCTCCACGGGGAAGTCCGTGACGAAGATGGGGTTCCACAACTGCGCCTCGCACGTGACTTCGAACAGTTCGGCGAGGCAGCGTCCCGGACCCCACGACGCGTGCACCTCAACGCCGCGCTCGGCGAGCAATTGCACGAGGCGTTCGTTGGGCGTGTGCACCGAGACGTCCTCGCCGAGCGCTTCACTGGCCAGCGCGGCCATCGTTCGACGGGGCCAGGGGGCCGCGAACGAGAACGGACGACCCTGGTAGGTCACCTCGGTCGTGCCGAGCACGTCGAGCGCGACGCCGGCGACGAGTTCCTCGGTGAAGGCCATCATGTCGTGGTAATCCCAGTAGGCGGCGTAGAGCTCGAGCATCGTGAACTCGGGATTGTGTCGCGGGCTCACGCCTTCGTTTCGAAAGACCCGACCGACCTCGAAGACCCGTTCGAATCCTCCGACCACTAGACGCTTCAGCCAGAGTTCGGGCGCGATGCGCAGGTAGAAGTCGCTGTCGAGGGCGTGGTGAAAGGTCCGAAACGGTCGCGCGGCGGCACCGGTCGGGATCACGTTCAAGATCGGGGTCTCCACCTCCATGAAGTTCGCCGCCCAGCAGCGCTCGCGAACCGCTCGGATCATCTCGCTGCGGCGAACGAGCGACGTACGCGAAGCGTCGTTCGCCCACAGGTCCGCTTCGCGGTGGCGGTACCGCATGTCGAAGTCGGTGATGCCGGCCCACTTGTCGCCAAAGTTGTGCAGGGCGGTCGCCAATTTCGACCACGAGGCGACCTTCACCGAGAGTTCACCACGCTTGGTGCGCACCACCTCGCCCGACACGCCCACCCAGTCCCCCAGGTGCAACTTGGCGAACTCGTCGAAATCGCTCGTCACGGCCGACAGCGCGAAGAGCTGTATCTCTCCGCTCGAGTCGCGCATCGTGGCAAAGGACAGCTTGCCCTGGGTTCGCAGCAACATCACCCGGCCCGCCACGTTCACGCTGACGCCCGACTCCTCACCGTCGCTCAAGTGCGCGTACGAGGTCTGCAGCGCGGCGGCGAAGGCGCTGTGCGCGAATGAATACGGTGTTGTCACGAAGCGTCTCCCAAATGATTCCGTTCATGCACGATACGCAATCCGTGGAGGGTCAACCAGGGCTCGACGTGTTGGACCTGCTTGGTGTGCGGCGCGATCAGGCCGGCCAGTCCACCGGTCGCGATGACGGTCGCCTCGCCGAGCTCCTCCTTGATCCGTTCGGTCAGCCCGTCGACCTGGGCGGCGAACCCGTAGAGGACGCCCGACTGGATGGATTCGGCGGTCGATCGGCCGATCACCGAGCGCGGTCGCACCAATTCGACCGATCGCAGGGCCGCCGCCTGGGTGTAGAGCGCCTCGAGCGAGATTGCGACGCCCGGCGCGATGACGCCGCCGAGGTACTCGCCCTTGGCGCTGATGACGTCAAAGGTCGTCGCGGTGCCCATGTCCACCACGATCGCCGCTCCGGGGTAGAGGTCGTAGGCGCCCACCGAGTTGGCGATCCGGTCCGCGCCGACCTCGCGAGGGTTGTCGTAAAGGATGGCCATGCCCGATTTCGTCCCCGGCCCCAACACCGTCACGTCCAGATCGGAGAACCAGCGGTTCGACATGCGCCGCAGTTGCGTCGTGACCGAGGGCACCGACGACGAGATCGCCATGGCGGTGACGGTGACGCGCAGGTCGAGTCCTTCGAGGTCGAGCAACTGGGTGAGGACCATGGCGTACTCGTCGGGGGTCCGATCGGGCACGGTCGAGAGTCGCCAGTGAAACGCGAGTCCGCGCTCGTCGATCGCGCGGGCGAAACCCATCGCGTCGGGGGCGTCGGGGGCGTCGGGACCAAAGAGCCCGATCACCGTCTCGGTGTTGCCAACGTCGATGGCCAACAGCATCAGGAGTTCCTCGCTCTCAGGGTGACCGGTGCGTTGTCAATGAGTCGAACGTTGTCGACCACCCCGGCGACGAGTGCCCGTCGGATGCCGACCTCGTCGTCGTTCGACGCGGCCAACGTGACCGGATCGGCCACTTCGACGTAGGAGGTCGCGACACCAGCCTCGCCTAGGCACTGCTCGAGGCGTTGGCGGTGTTCGCTCGCCGTCGCGGGTTGCTCCCCGACGAGTGCCAACGCGCGCGAGAGGGCCAGCGCGCGCGAACGGCCCTCGGCACTCAGCAGGACATTGCGGCTCGAGATCGCTAAGCCGTCGACGTCGCGCACGATGGGACAGCCGACCACGTCGACCTCGAAGGCCAGGTCGCGCACCATCTGACGAACGACGCACATCTGTTGGTAGTCCTTTTCGCCGAAGTAGGCGCGGCACGGTCCGGTGATCGCGAAGAGCTTGGCGATGACGCTCGCGACGCCGTCGAAGTGTCCGGGACGTCCCGCACCCTCGAGGCGGTCGCCGATTCCGCGCACCGACACCGTCGTCGGCGTCGCGTCGGGGTAGTCGGGCCACATCGCGTCCAGGGACGGCTCGACGAGACAGTCGACGCCGTTGTGCTCGGCCATCTCGACGTCGGACTCGGGCGTGCGCGGGTAGGCGGCGAGGTCGGACGCGTCGTTGAACTGGCGCGGATTGACAAAGACCGTCGCGAGGACCAGGTCACCATTTGACCGGGCCGCTCGAAAGAGTGACGCGTGACCCTGGTGGAGAGCACCCATCGTCGGCACTAATCCGACGTGGCGTCCCTGGGTTCGCTGTGCGTGGGCGTAGTCGCGCCACGCCTCGAGGTCACTGATACGTTGCACGCTCAGGCGAGCAGTTGAGAACGTCGCTGTTCAGCGAGTTCGAAGGCGGCGTTGGCCATCGCGACGTACGTCGATCGTTGCGATTCAGGTATCGCCGCGAGGTGGGCGTCGATGGTGGCCATATCACCGCGTGAAGCCGGACCGGTCAACGCGCCGTCGGGTCCGAGCTCTCTCGCGTCGCGCAACGCCAGCTCGGCGAGTGGCAGGAAATCCTCGAGCGTGAGGCCCGCGTTCTGGGCGAGCTCTCGCACGTGGCCCATCAGAGCGACCAGGTGGTTCGACGCCACCGACGCGGTGGCGTGGTAGGCGGTGCGCTGTCCGTCGTTCAAGCGAAGGACCCGACCGTGCAGTGACGCCACGAGGGCGTTGACGACCGGGTCACCGGCCACGCTGTACGTGGCACCGATCAGCCGCTCGGCACCGCGCTCGGCGTCGGGTAGGGGGACGAGCGGGTGCAGCGACCCGACCCGTGGATGCGGCGCCAGCACGTCAAGGTTGCGCGATCCAGCCGCGTGGGCAACAACCCGACCCTCGCGAAGAGGCAGTTCCCGCGCCACGAGGGCGATCGCGTCGTCGGGAACACACAGCAGGACCAGATCGGCAGCGTCGACGAGTAAGAGTTCGTCATGGTGGACGAGGGTGACCTCATGACCGACGCGTCGAAGGGCGAGGGCGAACGACGTGCCGGCACGTCCCGCCCCAACGATGGCAATGTGCATTTCTGCTCCTCTCCGTTCCAGCCCCTCGCGGGTGCCGTTCGGTGTTAGCGCAACGTCAAGAGTGTACCCAGTACGGCGACCCGTCCGACGCCGGCGCGCAACTGTTCCCCGCTCACGAGATCTGGGGCCAGTTCGCGCAGCGGTGCCAGGACGAAGTTGCGCTCGTAGAGGCGGGGGTGG
>JADGOK010000259.1 GCA_017882985.1 Acidimicrobiales bacterium | reverse complement strand
CACATTGCAAAAAATCTTTGGCCACCCGTTGAATCACAACATTCAGTGGCACGATGTCTGTTCGCTACTCGGTCGCTTCGGCGAAGTGCACGAGACCCACCGCGGTAATTGGGCGATCACGGTTGAGGGCGAGACAGTGTCGTTCGGTTCGACGCGTAGTCGCGACCTCACAGACGACCAGGTGGTCAAGGTGCGTCACTTCCTTCGTGCGTTGGGGCTTGCTCCCGCGAAGTTGAACGCGGCTTAACAACGCTCGGACGGTACCGTGAGTGGGTGTCGAACGCTCTCGTTGTCCTTTTGCCTCCTTCAGAGGCGAAAGCGTTCGGCGGCGAACGAGGCCGCACTAATGGAGGGTTCGACTCGGCGCTACGCCGTCCCCGACGCGAGATCGTCAGAGCCTTCGAGGACTTGGTGCGACATGCGCCGCAGACGACGCTCGAAAGGACGCTGAACGTCCGCGGACCACTACTCAAACGCGCGGTGTCGGCGGCTAAGCAGGTCGGCGCGCACCGTGCGCCACTCCTTCCGGCTTGGCAGCGCTACAGCGGTGTGGTGTGGACGCATCTCGATCCCTCGACGTTGGTGTCCGAGGAGTTAAGCCGAATCATCGTCCCTTCGGGTCTTTACGGAATGACGACGGGCGAGGACCTGGTCGCGGACTACCGGCTACGGATGAACGTGCGACTCCCTGGTGTGGGCAACGTCGCCTCGTTCTGGCGACCCCGACTCGTCTCTGTTCTGTCGTCATGTTTGATGGGTGCGACGTTCGTCAACCTGCTGCCCAAGGAGCACGTAGCGGCGCTGGACCTCAACGCCCTCGCAGAGATCGGTGAAGTCGTCACCGTGTCGTTCTCACATCGAGGCGGTGTCGCCGCCGCCGGACACGACGCCAAGGCGGTCAAGGGCGTTCTCGCGCGTCGTCTCCTCCAAGAGGGGACCGGTGTCCTTGAGTCGTTTGCCTGGGAGCAGTGGCGGGTGTCGCACAGTGGCGACGGCGTCACGGTCGTTGGTCCGTAGTCGCTACGACGACAGACGACTCAACGTCGAGTGACCTCGGAAGACACCTCATCGAGCATGACGAGTACCTTGCCTCGGGGCTGTGTTTCGTCGGGCGTGCGCAGCGTGGCGATCGCGTCCACCCATTGATCGAGCGTGAATTCGTGGGTGATGAGAAACGACGGCCGAAGGACCTTCTCGTTGAGGAGTTCGACGATCTCGCGCCAGGACGTGCGGGTGTAACTGAAACTCCCCTGAATCGTGAGGTCATTGTTCACGATGTCGTCGGGAGCCACTTCGATCGTCGTTCCGTGGGCGGGCAGGCCCAAGAGTACGACGATGCCACCTCGGTCGGCGCTCGACACCGCGTACTCCACGGCGGCCTTCTGGCCCGCGGCCTCGACGACGACGTCGTAACGTTCGCCCGACGGCGACGTGACGAACTCCGTCACGCCGGCGTGCTGCGCGAGCTCGGCCTGCGCGGGGCGCACGCCGAGCATGGTGATGCTCTTCGGATTGAAGCGCTGCAGTAGGTACGCGCAGAGCAGTCCGACGGTACCGTCTCCGACCACGAGGCATCGCGTCCCCGGGGAGATGGAAGCACGCCGTAGCGCTCGCCACACCACTGCCATGGGTTCGGTCAGTACGGCGTCGCGCGGTGCAACGTCGCCCGACAGCGCGTGGACCAGATGTTCGGGAACGAGGATGTACGTCGCGATCGCTCCGGGCCTCGTGAACCCGATCTCGTCGTAGATCGCGCAGCGATTGGTCGCGCCGCGCTGGCACTGCTCGCAGAGACCGCAGGGAATGATGCCTTCGACGACCACGAGTTCGCCGTCGGTGAGTTCGCCGTTCATTTGAACGCATCGTCGTCCGACCCACTCGTGGCCCAACGTGAGTGGATAGCGAACGTAGGCCTCGTCGATCGTGCCGTCGATCAGTTCGAGGTCAGTACCGCACAGGCCGTTCGCGATCGGTCGAACGAGCACGTGTCCGTCGCCGACTGTCGGGACCGCCAACTCTTCGAGTCCAACGACGCCAGGAGAATGCACGACGAGGGCCCTCACGGCAAGCGACCGCCCGTCAGAATCTTGGTGAGGCGATCCGCCGTTTCGCGAACGAGATTGCCGAGGCGACCGACGTCGCCGTCGGGGATGTCGACCTTCAGGCCGGTGAGACTGATCGCACCGACGCACTGTCCCTGGTAATTAAAGACGGGTGCACCGACGCAGATAATGCCCTCGGCCTCTTCTTCGTTGTCAATACCGAAGCCCACCAGTCGTACGCGCTCGAGCTCGAGCATGAACGCGGGCATCGTCGTGATGGTGTTGGACGTATGCGGCGCGAGTCCGGCCTCGCTGATGACCTTTTGCACGTGCTCTTCGTCGAGCTGGGCAAGAATCACCTTTCCCGCGCCGGTCGCGTGCGGCGACTCACGCTGACCGAGGGGGGTGTGGAAACGCACCGAGCCCTTCCCGTCGACGCGCTCAACGAACACCGGATAGCCGTTGTCGTTCATCGCGAGGCGGGCCGTCAATCCGGTGATCTCAGTGAGCTCATGCAACAGCGGCAGCGCGCTCTTGCCGAGCGTTGTCTGCTGAGCGACCAGGTCGCCGTAGCGAAGAAGTGCGAGTCCGAGTCGGTATCGCGGACCGGGGTCGTCAATCTGCAAGAGACCGAACTGCGCCAACGTCCTTGCCGCTGCGATCGTCGAGCTTTTTGCCATCCCGACCGAATGGGCAATCTCGGTGAGTGACAGTCCGTTTTCACCCGCCGACGCGACTAGTTCGAGAATCTCCATCGCTCGAGCAACGCTCTGGACTTGGTAGCGATTTACTGTCCCATTGTTCGGCATCAGCGAACATGTTACCGAA
>JADGOK010000001.1 GCA_017882985.1 Acidimicrobiales bacterium | reverse complement strand
ATCACGCCGAGATGGAACCGGTACAGCGGCGCGGTGATGCGATAGGCGAAACGGCGGATCAGCGGATCGATGGTCAGAATCTCCTCGGGCATCTCGAGGCCCGAGGCGGTGACGATGGTGCGAACGTTGCCCTCGACGGTGCACGAAACGATCCCGGGAAACCAGTTCGGTATCGACTCGGGACGCCGTACAACGTCCCACACGGTGTCCGCGGACGCCGCTATCCGCCGTTCGTGTTCCAATGACGCCATTGATATCAACGCTCTCTACTCAAAGTCAACCTAGTCCCACCCTCTAGTCTCGCTGTGTGGCAACGCTGAACGCACTGGACTTCGCACTGGGTCCAGAACTCGAGCACGCGCTTCGTCGCTGCGTCGAGAGTGACGAGGCGTTCTGCGTGCTCGACCAGAGACTCTCACCTCGACGGCGCCTCGAGGAACTCGAACTGCTCGGCGCGACGGTCCTACGCGCATCGGACGGGCGCACGGCGCTGCGAACGGGGCGCGCGGTCGACTCCGAGGTCGGGCTCGTGACGTTGACCTCGGGCTCGAGCGGAACACCCAAGGCCGCCGAGCTGACGTGGGACGCCCTGCGCGCCAGCGCGTTGATGACCCAGGCGAGACTGCGCGGTGCGTCGGTGCCGGTCTGGTACCCCTGTCTGCCCGCCAACCACATCGGCGGACTTGCCGTGTTGCTGCGCGCCGTACTGGGCGACGCGTCACTGCTGTGGGGCGACCCCGACGACCTCGACACGGCGCCACGACGAGGCGCCACGCACGCGGCGGTCGTTCGCACCCAGTTGGCGCGCCACGACCTCAGCGGGTTCGAAACGGTGCTCCTGGGCGGCGGGCGACCTCCGACGCCGCGCGACGACAACGTCGTGACCACCTGGGGCATGAGCGAAACTGGTTCAGGCATCGTCTATGACGGTGTCGCGCTCGACGGCGTGGCGGTCGCGAGTGTCGACGAAGAGTTGATCGTGCGCTCCCCCACCCTCTTTCGCTCATACCGCGACAGTCCGCGGCCACGAACAATCGGGCCCGACGGACTCGACGACTGGTTCCCCACGGGCGACGCTGGGAACGTCGTCGACGGTCGCGTGAGCGTGCGGGGTCGTGTGGGATTCGTTATCAACACCGGTGGAGAGAAGCTCTGGCCCGAGGACCTCGAGGCGGTGCTCGCCACGGTGACGGGTGTGCGCGACGTGGCGATCACGGCCGTCGACGACGACGAGTGGGGCCAGAGCATCGTCGCGCTGGTCGTGGGTGACGGCAACCCACTCAACGACGCGATCATGGCGGCGGCTTCCGAACGCGTCGGTCCCTGGGCCAAGCCGAAGGAGATCCGCTACGTCGCGGCGATACCGCGCACGGGCAATGGCAAGGTCAGACGAAGCGAACTGCCCCACGTGTTCTAGCCAACGCCGCCCGACGGCTGATTCGTCGTGCCGCCGTCGACGACGATGGTTTGGCCGGTGAGCCACGATGATGCGTCGCTCACCAGCATGAGAGCCACCGACGCGATGTCGTCGGGCTCGCCGAGTCGGTGCAGCGGGATATGCGCCACGACCTCGGCCTCGTGCTCCTGCCAGAGCGCCCGAGCCAGTTCGGTTCGTACGAGACCGGGCGCGATGGCGTTGACCCGTACGCCCGGGGCCAGTTCGAAGGCCAACTGCTTGGTGAGATGGATGACCGCCGCCTTGGTGACGTTGTACCAACCGAGATTGGGTTCGGGACCGAGGCCGCCGATCGACGCGATGTTGAGCACCACCCCGCCGTGGTCGCGCATCCAGTGGCGCCACGCCGCGGCGGTGTGAATCAGTACCGAGGCCTGATTCACTTCGTAGGTCTTCTGCATCCGTCCTTCGTCGATGTCGACGAGGGGTCCGAAGTAGGGGCTCGTGCCGGCGTTGTTGACAAGGATGTCGAGTGAACCGAAGTGATCCACCGTCGTGCTGACGAGGCGAGCAGCCGAGGAGCTGTACCCCACGTGCGCAGCCACCGTCAAGACCTGTTGCGGGTCCGCGAACGTCGCGAGCGCAGCTTGTAGGTTGTCCTCACTTCGAGAAGAAATAACGACTCGCCCACCAGCGTCGACAATGCGGTGAGCGATGGCGAGACCGATGCCGCGGCTCGCGCCGGTCACCAGCGCAACACGACCGTCGAGAGAGACCTCCATGATGTTGAGACTACGTCAGCGAAGCGTCTAACCGGCGCTGGTATTCCCTCGTCGCGCCAGCGAGTCGACAATGACGGCCGCCAACAGAACGAATGCGGTCGCGATGTACTGAGTCGCCGCGTTCATATTCAAGAGAGACATGCCGTTGGCGATGGTGCCAATGACGAGGCCTCCCAGCACGGCGTGAATCATCTTGCCACGGCCACCGTAGAGGCTGGCGCCACCGATGACCGCGGCCGCGACGGCGTAGAGCACGTACGTGCCGCCCTCGATGCCGGTTGAAATCCCACCAAGTCGTGACACGTACAGCAGCCCGGCAATGCCGGTGGTGAAACCGGAGAACATGAAGGCCAACAACCGATACCGGTTCACGTTGACACCCGCGCGCCGGGCCGCCTCGGTATTGCCACCAATCGCGTAGATGTAGCGGCCAGCCTTGGTCTTGGTGAGAATGAACGTTCCAGCGGCCAGTACGAAGAGATCAATGGGAATCGCGAACGGCATACCAACCACGTGAGCGAAGCTTGATCGGTTGGCGTTAAAGACCAGAATGAGCAGCAGCCCGGCTACGCCCAACATGACGATCTTGGAGACCGTGATCCACAGGGGACGACCATCCAGACCGCTCCTTCGACGTGCGCCATCGGCGCGAAGCATCATCACGCTCAAGAGTGCCGCGACAATGATGACGAAAGTCCACGTTGCGAAGGGCGTCAGGTTGCCGTTCACGAGGTTGTAGAGGACATTGTCCTGTACCGAGACCGATCCCCCGGTTCCCTGTGCGTTGATGACGTAGAGCAGTACACCTTCCAAGCCCAAGAACATCGCCAGCGTCACAATGAATGATGGAAGGCGGAATCGAATAATGATGAAGGCGCTCAATGCGCTGCACGCCGTGGTGACGACGAGGGCGAGCGGAAGGGCCAGGTACCAGGGCCACCGGTAGTTGCTCGAAACGAGAATGACGGCGACGGCACCGCCCAGACCCGTCGCGTAGCCGAGGGAGAGGTCGATGTCGCCGAGCAGCAGCAACCAGATCTCCGCCATTCCGAGAAGTACGAAGATTGTTGACTGAACGAAAAGGTTCGTGATGTTCTCGGGTGACAAGAAGACCGAACTTCGTACTTCAAAGAAGATGACCAGAGCCGCCAGTCCGAACAAGATCGGCAGCAGTCCACTGTCGCCTTGCCAGACTCGCTTCAATTGGGCGACAAGATTCGTCGATACCTCATCCTCGGGCGTCGCGAGCGACTCAACTTCCGTGTGCGGAGTGGACACTTTCTAGCTACCTTTCAGCTACTGCGCAGGCGAGAGCGTCGAGGGGACGCGACTGGATTCACCGGTCGTGATCAATTCGACGGCACTCGCCGTGTCGTAATTGGCAATCGGACCGTGGCTGACCATAGTGCCCAAATGCATGACCGCGATCCGGTCGGCGACGCTGAAGACGTCGGTCAGGTTGTGTGAAATGACGATCACTGCGATGCCCTTAGCCGCCAGCGTGCGAATGAGCTCGAGCACTTGCGCCGTCTGGGAAACGCCCAAAGCAGCCGTGGGCTCGTCCAGAATCACCATTTCAGATTCGCGCATCACCGCACGCGCGACTGCGACGGCCTGACGCTGTCCACCAGAGAGAGAACCGACGAGTTGTCGCACCGACTTGACTGTCGTTACCGACAGATCAGAGAGTGTCTTCAGAGTCGCCAATTCCATCTTGATCTCGTCCAGAAGGCCGAACCGAGTCTCTTCCATGCCGAGATACATGTTCTGGACAATGTCGAGATTGTCGCACAAGGCCAAGTCCTGGTAGACGGTCGCGATTCCTAGGTCCGTCGCGGTACGAGGAGTGTGGATATGGACTTCTTTGCCCTTCCAGAAGATCTGGCCCGCGGACGGCGCCCAGATTCCCGAGATGGCCTTGATGAGCGTCGACTTTCCCGCTCCGTTGTCGCCAATCAGGGCGGTGACCTCGCCGACGGGAATGTCGATGTCGACATTGCGAAGCGCTTGCACTGCCCCGAAGTTCTTGGCGATGCCGCGCATGCTCAAGAGGTGCTCGGGATCAAAAGCGTCAGCCCCCGAGCCGCCTACCCTCGTGGGTCCAGTTATGGACGTTACGGGACTCGGCGGCTCGGGGGCTGACGTCATTGTTTAGAGACTACTTAATGCCGTACGTCGTGCAATCAGCTGCGTACGTGGGCTGCGGGGAGCCCTGCACGGTTGGCGCACTCGAGGTGCAGAGGTCCGAGGCCTTGATGACCTTGTCCTTGATCACCGTCGACTGAACCTTCTCCGCAGTGACCCAGGTCGCGGTCAGCAGAACTGACTTGACCTTGGCGTGCGTCACCGTGTCAGTTGTCGTGCCATTGGCCAAGCCCGCAGGTGGCTTGATACCGGCGCGCAGGTACACGGCCAACGCGACTGTCGCCTGAGCTTCCAGCCAAATCGGCTTGTAGACCGTGCCGCACTGGTAGCCAGAAATTACGTTCTGGAAACCAACGAGCGACGCGTCCTGACCGGTGAACGGCATGGTCTTTGGCTTCAGACCCTTGCTCTGCAGGTTCGCGATGATGCCCGACGCGTTGTTGTCATTGGGCGTCAACACTGCGTTGATCGACGGGTGGGCCGTGAAGGCTCCCTGGAAGTCGGTCAATGCCTGTGTCGCGTCCCACGTTCCAGCGCTCTCGAGCACCGACTGCTTGGCACCGGTGAGTGTGGTCGCCGTGGTGTTGAAGCCCGCAGCGGCCAAAACCGCGTTGTAGCCCTTGGCGAACAACGTGGCGTTGTTGTCAGTCGGTGAACCGTACGATATGTACACCACCGGGTTCGCCACGTTCCACGCCGAGAGGCAAGCAACTTCACCCTTGCCAATCAAGGTACCAACAGCCACGTTGTCGAAGCTGACGTAGTAAGCACGCGCTCCACCCAACGTCAAACGGTCGTAGTCGATGACCTTGACACCGTGCGCCTTGGCGAAGCCTTCAATGACGGCACCAGTGGTGGAGTCAATCGGGTCAACGATCAAGACCTTGGCACCCTTGGAGATGTCGGCCTGGGCCATGTTGAACTGCGTTGCTTGGCTGCCCTGAGCATTCTGCACGATGTACTGCTTGCCCGTCAGACCAGCGGCCTTGAAGGCCTTGATCAGGTTCGGAGCGTCAAACTGCGTGTAGCGCGCTGACGACTTCGTGTCGGGCAGGATAACGGCGATGGAGCCCTTACCCTTGTGCACAATGGTCTTGAGGTACTTCATGGTCGAGTAGCTCGTGTTGAACGTGCTGACCTTGACCGTAGGAGTACTTGCGGAACTCACTGCCGGCAGCGCTACGGCGACAAAACTGCCGACGAGTGCTACGGACGCGAGCGTCCTTCCTGTCTTAAAATTCATATTACCCAACCCTTCAGTGGCACCTCGTGGTGCCGATAGTTTGTTCTACTTCTCGAACATCACGTGAACGTAATGTTCAGTTGGTGAAATTAGCATGATAAGAGGGAAGTAAATGTTCACACTGGCGAAAGAATCCGGACACACGGCCGTCATCGAGGCGACGTAAAATCCGTCGGGGCAGTGAGACCGTGTTCCTTGAGGCTCCCCTCGCCATCAAAATCCAAGGAATCTAACGCAACTTGCACCTCGACTTCGTCACGCCGACGTGACGAAGTCGAGGATGCGTGTCACGAAGCGACGATCGCACAAAAGGACTTAGGTCATCGACTCGCGTTGTCCTGGCGAGTGATGAAATCACCGACGATCTAGAGGAATTGAAGCACCTTTTCCATCGTCTCCATGATCGTCACCGTCTCGTCGAGTGGCATCGCGTCACTCTCCAACTTACCGACCGCTATGCATTTGGCCACTTCGACCGCCTGGTGGTGAAGACCGCGACCCTCGTCAGAGAATTCGTAGCGACGCAAGTCGCCGTTTCGCTGGATCAGCGAGAACGAGTTCGGTGCGTAGAAATCGCCGTCCACGTCGATGCGCGCCTCGGTACCCACGATGCTCGCCCGCGTCGAGCTGCGCGCGAGCGACGTGCACGTGAGAATCGCCTGCGCCCCGCTCTCGTAGCCGAACAACATCGACGCCTGGCCGTCGACGCCGGTGAATGCTGGGTCGACCAGCGCACTGATGCGGTTTGGTGTTCCCAGGATCATCGACGCGAATGACACCGGGTAGACGCCAAGGTCCAGGAGCGCGCCACCGCCCAAGTTTGGATCGAAGAGCCGGAATGAGGGATCCTTCTCGAACCATTGTCCGTGGTCAGCCGAAACCGAGACCAATTCTCCGAGTGCGCCTTCGGCGATCAATTGGCGAATAGCCACGACGTCGGGCAGGAACCTTGTCCACATCGCCTCCATCAAGAACAGCTTCTTCTCGCGCGAAAGTGCGACCAGGTCGCGGGCCTCGTCCGCGGTCATCGTAAAGGCCTTCTCCACCAGCACCGGCTTCTCGTGTTCGAGCGCCAGGCGCGCGTTGGCGTGGTGCCACGGATGTGGCGTCGCGACGTAGACAACGTCGACGTGCGGGTCGCTCACGAGGTCTTCGTACGAGGCGTAGCGACGGGGAACGCCGAATTCGTCACCAAAGACGTCCGCGGACGCTTGCGAGCGAGAGCCCACGGCGACGATCTCGGCGTCGTCAACGAGGCGAAGGTCGCGCGCGAAAGTGTGGGCGATGCCCCCGGTGCCGATAATGCCCCAACGAAGTGGTGCGGACATGGGATTCTCCTCGCGTGGTTGGTGTGAGACCGTCAACTTCCACAGTACTCACCTCGCTGTTGTGCCCATTACGTCGCGCCTTCGACGGCAGTGCGCCTCGGCGTCGCTGACGCACGTCGCTCGGTATGATCGCGTCGTGAGCACGAACGACGACGTGTATCTTCGAGTGGCCGAGCGCTTCGGCGTGGTGCTGTCGCGCGTCGCCAAGAATCAGTGGGACGACCCAACCCCGTGTGACGAGTGGACCGTCCACGACCTCGGGGCCCACGTGATCGCCACCCATCGCCGCGTCTACGCGCTGGTGGACCCCGAGGGACTCGCCGCAATCGACGAGGAAGCTCCACTTATCGATCAGTGGGGCGTAGTCGCGACGACGATGCGCCACGCGCTCAGTTCGCCGGCACTCGCCGGGGCGCTCGTCCCGGGTCGAAACGGTGATCAGCCCTTTTCGCAGTTGGTCGCCGGCCTACTCATGTTCGACACTTTGTGCCATACCTGGGACCTCGCCCACGCCACCGGTGACGACGAGGCGCTCGACGTCGAAGCCGTGGCGATAGCTCACGAACGACTCGGAGCGGTGAGCGACGCGATCCGCGTCCCCGGCGGCTTCGCCGCACCGATCGAATCCGCTCTCGACGCGAACGCCCAAACCAGGTTCCTCAACTTCGTCGGTCGATCGGTAGAGGTCCGCTGACAGTACGCTTTGGCCATGTCGAGCCGCCACCGAAGAGCGGCGGCAGCGCGATCCAATGAATGATCACATATCGATCGCGCCATCGTTCTTGCGACGCAGTGTGACGTCGCCCGGATGGGCCGCGAGCCGTCGATGATCCACGCCCTCATCAACTCCTTCGATCAGGTGTGGCCGCCCTTTGCCCTCATTGCCGGGCTCTTACTCATGGGCCGCGTCGCCGCCTCGGACGGACTCTTCGAGTCCGTCGGTGCCCGGCTCGCCCGAATTCCCGGCGGGGGCCTCATGATGTTCGCGGCGCTGATGACACTGGTGGCCCTCGTCACTGCCGTACTGAATCTCGACACGTCCGTCGTGTTCCTCACCCCGGTACTCATCCACGCGGCGCGTCAGCGCGGTATCAAGGAGAACGCGTTCCTCTACGGCGCGATCTTCATGTCCAACGGGGCCTCGTTGCTCTTGCCCGGCTCGAATCTCACCAACATCCTGGTCCTCACGACGAGTCCCGTGCGCAGCCACGTCTTCGCGGGCCGGATGTTCCTGCCGTGGGCCGCCTCGATCGTGGTCATTACCCTCATTCTTTCTCTCTGGTGTTGGAAGGACCTGCGTTCACAGCCCGTCGGGACCGTCCTTTCCCAGCCGATGCACTGGGGACTGGGAATCGTAGGAATCTGTCTCGCCGTCGTGCTGGTGCTGACGCTCAGCAGTCCAGCCCTCCCGATCCTGATAACGGGCGTTGTCCTGATCAGTGCCCAAGTGTGGTTCGCTCGCCGCCTGACCAGCAGGCAAGCACGCACGTCGCTCAACGCCACGACGCTGTTGATCTTGATGTCGGTCGCCCTGGTCTTTGGTGTCGTCGCGCGCCTCTGGCACGGACCGGCACATCTGATGAGCACGCTCGGACCCTGGTTGTCAGCCGGCGTCGGCGCGGGTCTGGCCAACGTCGTCAACAATCTCCCCGCCGCAGTCCTGCTCTCGTCAAAACCGCTGGCACATCCTCTGGCACTTCTCATTGGACTCGACCTTGGCCCCAACGTGCTCATCATCGGCGCGCTTTCATCAATGTTGTGGCTACGGATCGCGCGTCGTGAAGGCGCGCACCCGTCGGTACGGACGTTCACCACCCTCGGCCTCGTCGTGACGTCGTGCTCGATGGTGGTGGCCCTCGTCACGTTGCAACTGGTCGCCGCGCACGCCTTTTGAAGCAGCGAAGGGCGATGACGTTTCGACCTCGCCTGCGGTGACAGCGCCGTCGGGGGCGAGTAGAACTACTCAGTGGCCCAACTCGCGTCGTCGATCACGACGAGCCGTCTCACGCTGCGACGATTCGAGCACGGCGACCTGGACGCGCTCTGGGCGATCTACGCCGACGAGCGCGTCGCGCGCTACCTCTACTGGGGCGTCCGTGATCGCGAGACGACACGCGACGTCCTCGAGAGAAAGATCGGCCAGCCACCGGAGATCGTCGAAGACAACGTGTTGCCGGTCGCGGTGGTGTTGCGCGACAGTGGTGAGTTGATCGGCGACTTCATGCTGCGCTGGACGCGCAACGAACATCGCCAGGGTGAGACCGGAGGATCGTTGCTGCCCGCCGTGCACGGCCGTGGTTTCGCGACCGAGGTCTACGCGGAGTTGGTCACCATCGGATTCACCACCTTCAATCTGCATCGCATCTTCGCCAACTGCGATGGGCGCAATCACGCATCGATTCGTTCACTCGAGAAAGCCGGTCTGGCGCGCGAGGCGCACCTCATCGAGAACGAATTTGTCAAGGGTGAATGGACCGACGAAGTGATGCTCGCGATTCGTCGCGACCAGTGGGAACGCCAACGCGCGCAGCGATGAGCTGTGCGTGGCACGATTTCGACGCGCCTAGCATCACGCTATGAATCATCTCGCCGGGGCGTCGAGCGCCTACCTGCGCCAACACGCCGAGAATCCCGTGGACTGGCGTCCTTGGGGGCTCGAGGCGCTCGAGCTGGCCCAACGTCTCGACCGGCCGATCTTCCTCTCCGTCGGCTACGCGGCCTGTCACTGGTGCCACGTCATGGCTCACGAGTCATTCGAGAATTCCGACATCGCCAAACTGGTGAACGACTCGTTCGTCGCGATCAAGGTCGACCGAGAAGAGCGCCCCGACGTCGACGCCCTCTACATGGCAGCGACCCAGTTGATTAGTGGCCACGGAGGCTGGCCGATGTCAGTCTTCCTACTGCCCGACGGTCGTCCGTTCATGGCGGGTACGTACTATCCCCCGTCGGACCGACACGGACAGGTCGGCTTCCCTCGCCTGCTGGCCTCGGTAGCGAACGCCTGGAGCGACCAACGAGAGGCCGTGATGCAACAGGCCAGCGAACTACGCCAGGCACTCGAGCGCGAGATCTCCTTCGTCGATCACCTCTCGCCTCTCACCGAGACGCTCGACGTCACCGCCGCGCGACGGCGCCTTCGCGACGAACTGGTGGGTCGCGTCGACCTCGACGGTGGGTTCGGCGACGCGCCGAAGTTCCCCCGGCCGAGTTACGTCGAGGCTCTCCTCGAATTCGACGACGACGAGTCCGTGGCGGCGGTGGCGCGCACGCTCGAAGCGATGTCTCGGCGTGGCCTCTACGACCACGTCCGCGGCGGCTTCGCCCGCTACAGCGTCGACGCACAGTGGCACGTTCCCCACTTCGAAAAGATGTTGAGCGACCAGGCGTTGCTCGCGCGCGCCTACTTTCGCGCCGCGCGTCGATTCGGTGCCGAGCGCCCCTGGGGCGCGGTCGCGCGCGCCACGCTGCGTTTCGTGCTCAGCGATCTGAAAGTCGACGGCGGCTACGCGTCGTCCCTTGACGCCGACGCCGGCGGTGTCGAAGGCTCCCACGTCACCTGGACGGTCGACGAAGTCCGCGCCGCGCTGATCGACGCGGGCATCGAGGGAGAACTCGAGCGGGTTCTTGAGCGCTGGCGCGTGACGTCACCGGGTCTCTTCGAAGGCCGCAGCATCCCCCGCCTCGCCCACGGCGCGCCCTTCGAGACGCCCGCGGATCTGATCCCGGCTCTCGACGCGCTGCGCGCAGCGCGCGCGCAACGAGTCCAACCCGGACGCGACGAGAAGATCATCCTCGAATGGAACGCGATGCTGGCGTCGGCTCTGCTCGTGAGTGGCGATGCGGAGTTCATCGCGGCGGGGCTCGAGCTCCTCGACGCGCTCGCGAGAAGTCACTTCAGTGACGCGACGTGGTGGCGTACCGAACAGCGTCGAGCCCACGCGACCGCGAGCGACGTCGCGTGGATGCTCGACGCGAACCTCGACGCCTACGAACGAACCGGCGACGATCACTGGCTGCGCGCATCGAATGATCTCGCGCGCTACCTGCTCGAGCACTTCTGGGACGGTGCGATCCCTTCGTCGCGTGACGCGCGTGTCGGCGCTGGACTGTTCGCGCAGAGCGATCTGGTCACTGACCTGATCGCTCGGCCCAAGGAGATCTTTGACGGCGCGACGCCGTCGAGCCACGCGGTCGCCTGTCGGGCGTTCGCCCGCCTGGCCCTCTGTCGCGGCGATGCAGACCTCCTGTGCGTGGCTCAGCGCCTCGTCGAACTGGGTGGCTCCCTGATCGACGGTCACCCGAACGCCGTGCCGGACCTCGTGTCGGCCGCCGGTTGGGCGCTCCAAGGCGTCGAGATCGTCGTGCCGGGAGCGGCGAACCCGCTCGCGGACCACGTACGATCGTTGGACATGCCACGCACCGTCCTCGTCACCGGCTCGGGCGCGTCACCACTCTTGGTGGGGCGCTCAAGCGATGTCGCGTACGTCTGTCGCGGCGGCGTCTGCCACTTGCCGGCCGCCAGCGTGGTCGACCTGGATGTGCAACTGGGTCTGGTGGACGCCTGATGGCGCTGTTCAACCGCGACCCGACGGCGAGGGCCAGCAAGCGGCTCGTCGAACGCACGCCCCAACGTCCCACCGTCGACCTGACGCCGGGCAGCACGATGTTCGGATTGGTACTCGGTTCGACGAACGAGACGACCACGGTCGTCGACCTCGCGTCGCAGACGATTGTGCGCTGGCGAATTCCCTGGCCCCTGGGGTTCGAGACCGATCTCGCGGCCTTTGACGTCGTCGAGGGACAGCTCGCCGAGAACATCGAGCGCAACGATCTCGCCCAGCCCGAAGCGGTGACGCTCGCCGACCTGCCCCGACGCCTCGGGACCTACCGGGGACGACGGGTACGCAAATGGCTCGAGCAGCTCGCGACGCCCGCCGACGGTCCCTTGTTCGGCTTTCGCGGTCCGAGCGCGCCGTACTGGGAGTTTCGCGGCGAACGTCCGAGCGTCGCGCTGATCGCCGCGGACCGCGGACCGCAACTCTTGCGTCGCCACGAGGACGGATCGACCTGGGTGCGCTTTGGCTGGTTCGGTGACGACGTGTGGCTCGTCTGTGAGGACGCGTACGCCGTGCGCACGATCGAGGCGACGCGTCGAACCTCGCTCGCGGGCAAGGACCTGGCCACGTCACTGGGCTTTCGTCCGACCTACGTGCTCACGACGCTCTCCCAGCCCATCGACGGGCACTGCTACAAGAGCTGCACCGGCCTGTTACCGCGCGGCTAGGGACTACTTGGGCAGCTTGGCCGACGCCAGTGACTCGGCCATGGCCCAGCCAAAGACCACCAGGCGCTGTCCCTTGTCGGCGTCGATCCCGACGAAGAACTCGTGGACGCCCTCGGGAATCGGGGCCTTGGCGACGACGTAGTCGAGCCCACCGACCGGACCGGGTGAGACGCTCATGACGAAGGTCTTGTCGTCGATCGACTTCTCGGCGCCGAAGCGCTTGGCGAGGCGACGGCCCCACGCGCGGTCCTCACCGGTGGGCTTGTAGCCCTGGCGCGGCACGACGTCCTCGAGACCGGCGAAGGCGCGAAAGCCGTCGGGTGAGGTGAGACGCGAACCCAAGAGCACGTCCTCGTCGGGAAAGGCCAGCAGGGCCCGGCGGAACTGGTCGTGCAGGATGGCCTTCAGGGTCTGATCGGACTTGGCGTTGCGGTCCACGAGCAAGAGGCCCACCAGCAGCGACGGCGTGCCACCGATGCGCTCCAGGGTGCTGAACGAGTAGCCGCGCAACTTCGTGCCCTCGCGCGCGTGGGTCACGAGGACCCACTCTTCGCGCTGCTTGGAGAGGAAGCCAATGTCGAAATTGGGCTCCCGATCGACGCAGAGATCGGCCATCTCGGCGAGTTCTGCGTCGCTGAGCGCGGTGGTGTCCTTCGTGGTGACGGTCATTGCCATAAGTATCTATTCTACGAGAGTTCGAGACCCCGCGAAACGCAACTAGGCCTTTATGATGTTTCGACCGAATTCTGAGCGAAGATCACCCACCACACTCGCGATATTCACGTTGAAATCGGGTCCCAGTTTGAAGATTTTGCCCGTGGCACCCGTTTCGACGATGACCGGCGACTTTCCGGGGTAGCGAGAGAGAATCTCGCGCAACGTGGCGATCGACGTGGACGTGAGGTCCTCGGGTCCGAGCGCCAGGCGCAATTCACCGTCGCCGCGCTCGATCTTGAGTAGTGAGACGTCGAGGGCGCTGAAGCGAATCTCGTCGTCACGGTTGTCGAGGCGGCCCTTGATGAGCACGATGTTGTCCTTGGCGAGAAAGCCGCTGCACTCTTCGAACTTGCGCGCCGAGAAGTTGATCTCCATCGAACCACCGAGGTCCTCGAGCACGACGCGCGCGTACTGCTGACCGGCCTTGGTGGTGCGGATCTGCACCTCGGCGAGGATGCCCCCGACGGTGATCGGCCGACCGGCCTTGGCGAGTTCGTCGCCGCGCTCGCGCACCGAGATGATCGAACCGTCGGTCTTGGCGACGAGGGCCGCCTCGACCTCGTAGAGGGGATGATCCGATATGTAGGTGCCGAGCATCTCGCGCTCGAAGTCCAGTTTCACCGACTTGTCGAACTCGTTGTCGCCGATCGCGACGTCGGTCCCCTCCCAGTCGTCGCGCTCGCCGTCACTGTCGAGCGCGGCGAACAGCGTGCTGATGCCGAGCGAGAGGTCCTTTCGACGGCTCAAGGTCACGTCGATGATCTCGTCGATCTTGAGTAGCAACCCCAGGCGCGCGACGCCCAGTCCGTCGAAGGTCCCGGCCTTGATGAGCGACTCCATGGAACGCCGGTTGAGCACCGCCGGATCGACGCGGCGAACGAAGTCGTAGACCGACGTGAACGGTCCACGCGCGTCGCGTTCGCTGACGATCTTCTCGACGAGCGCCTCACCCACGTTGCGCACGGCGGCCATGCCGAACAGGATCGTCAGCTTCTGCGTGCGACTGGGTGCGTACTCGGCGAAGGACTCGTTCACGTCGGGTACACCGACGGAGATGCCCATCTGGCGCGCTTCGTTCAGGTAGACCGACGCCTTGTCCTTGTCGTCACGAAACGACGTCAGCAGCGCGGCCATGTACTCGACCGGATAGTTCGCCTTCAGCCACGCGTTCTGGTAGGCGATCAAGGCGTAGCCGTAGGCGTGGCTCTTGTTGAAGGCGTAGTCGGCGAACGGTTCGATCTTGTTGAAGATCGTTTCGCCGAGTTTGCGGCCGTAGCCTTCGCGTTCGGCGCCATCGACGAACTTCGCCCGTTGGGCCTGGATCATCTCGCGGATCTTCTTCGAGCAGGCCTTGCGCAGGTCGTCGGCCTCGGCCATCGAGAAGCCGGCGATCTTGGTGGCCACGCGCATGATGTCTTCCTGGTAGATCATCAGTCCGTAGGTCTCGCCCAGTATCTCTTCGAGGTCGACGTGATCGAAGCTGACGTCCTGGCGATGGTTCTTGCGGTCGGCGTAGTCGTTGTGGACGTTCTCGCTCAAGGGACCCGGACGGTAGAGCGCCACCAGCGCGGCGATGTCGTCGAAGCTCGTCGGCGCGAGTCGGCGCATGAGCTGGCGCATCTTGTCGCCCTCGAGTTGAAAGATCCCGATCGAGTTGCCGAGCTTCAGCATGTCAAAGACCTTGGGGTCGTCGAGGGGAACGTGATCGATGTCGACTTCGATGCCGTGGCCGCGCCGCACGTTTTCGAGGGCGCGCTCGATGATCGCAAGGTTGCGTAGTCCGAGGAAGTCCATCTTCAAGAGACCGAGCTTCTCGATCGCCGTCGCTTCGTACTGGGTGACGATGGGCGCCTCGTCGAGGGAACCGTGGGGACCAGACTTGCGCTGGACCGGGACGTAGTCAAGGACCGGTGCCTTGGTGATCACGACGGCTGCCGCGTGAATGCCGTCCTGGCGACGCTTGTCGACGAAGCCCTTCGCGACGTCGACGGCGTGCTTCACCTCAGGGTCGCTGTCGTAAAGCGCGCGCAACTCGCTCGCCTCGGCGTAGCGACCTTCGTAGCCCGCCATCGGCGTGAAGCAGGCCTGCAGGGGCAGGTCCTGACCCATTACGAGCGGAGGCATTGCCTTGGCGATCTTGTCCCCGAGCTGGGGTGGATAGCCCAGCACGCGCGCGGCGTCACGCACCGCCGCGCGGGCCTTGATCGTGGAGAAGGTGACGATCTGGGCCACGTGGTCCGAGCCGTATCGCTCGGCGGCGTAACGAATCATGTCGCCGCGGTATCGCTCGTCGAAGTCCATGTCGATGTCGGGCATCTGCTTGCGGCCCGGATTGAGGAACCGCTCGAAGATGAGTCCGTAGCGAATGGGGTCGAGGTCGACAATGCGCAGGCTGTACGCAATGCAACAACCCGCGGCCGAGCCTCGGCCGGGTCCGACCCGGATCCCCTTCTCACGGGCGTGGCGGATGAGGTCCCAGACGACGAGGAAGTAATCCGAAAAGCCCATGTCGGCGACGACGCTCAATTCGTAGTCGAGTCGTTCGCGCACCTCGCTGCTCAACGCGTCACCGTAGCGATCGCGTGCTCCCTGATAGGTCAGTTCGCGCAGGAGACGGTTCGCCCCCTCCTTGTGCGTGGCGCCTTTGAACTCGTCGGGTATCAGGAACTGGGGCAACGCGTCGTTGTCGAACTCGATCGTGACGTCGGCACGTTCGGCGATCGCGAGCGTGTTGTCGCACGCGTCGGGCAGGTCACGAAAGAGGTAGCGCATCTCGGCGGCGGACTTGAGGTAGTGCTGGTCACTGTGGAAGCGGAAACGGTTCGGGTCCGCGACGAGCGACCCAGTGCCGATGCACAGCAGCGCGTCGTGCATCTCGGCGTCGGCGTGATGGACGTAGTGCAGGTCGTTGGTGGCGAGGAGCGGCGCGTTCAAGTCCTTGGCGAGTTGGAGTAACTGGGGGTTCGTGCGAACCTGTTCGGGAATGCCGTGGTCCTGCATCTCGACGAAGAAGTTCTCGGGGCCAAAGATGGTCTGGAGACGGCCCGCCAACTCGACGGCCTTGGCGTAGGTGTCCTGCAGCAACGCCTGGAGCACGACCCCGCCGAGACAGCTCGAGGTGGCGATGAGTCCCTTGTTGTAGCGCTCGAGCAACTCCCAGTCGAGGCGTGGCTTGTAGTAGTACCCCTCGAGAAAGGCCATCGACGAGAGTTCGCGCAGGTTGCGGTAGCCCTCGTTGGAGACCGCGAGCAGGGTCAGGTGGTGATAGAGCTTCTGTCCGCCTTCGGTGTCGCCACCGGTGTCGTCGATCTTGCCGCGGCGCGTGGGCCGATCGAACCGCGAGTTGGCCGCCATGTAGGCCTCGAGTCCGATGATGGGCGTGACGCCGTGGGCCCGACACGCCTCGTAGAAGTCAATGACGCCGTACAGATTGCCGTGGTCGGTGATCCCGATCGCTCGTTGACCGTCGGCCTTCGCGGCGAGCACCAGCTCTTCCACCCGGGCCGCCCCGTCGAGCATCGAGTACTCGGTGTGATTATGGAGATGGACGAAACCGTCAGCCATTAGCTGAACAAACCCTTTCGCGCGAAGCGCAAACTACACGTATGGAATTTGAACGTTAGTACCACCCGATGACGCCGTGTCGGCTTCACCTAGAGATAGGTGCCCGACCGCGGTTCGTTCGCGCCCGGGCTGAGCGATCGGTCGCGCATCTTCTCCAGCTGCGCCGCGGCAGCGGCCTGCTGAGCGAAGAGCGACGCCTGGATGCCGTGGAAGAGTCCTTCGAGCCACCCGACCAGTTGCGCCTGGGCGATACGGAGTTCGGACTCGCTCGGAACGTCAGCGGAAAAGGGCATGGCCATACGCGCCAATTCACCCCCGAGGTCCGGTGACAGCGCACCGGAGAGTTCGCTGATCGAGAGCTCGTAGATCTCCTTCAGTCGAGCGCGTCCGGCCTCGTCGAGGGGGGCGCTACGCGCTTCGTCGAGCAGCGACTTGACCATCGATCCAATGCGCATGACCTTGGCCGGCTGACTGATGAAATCCGTGCCCTCGTCGTTGGCGGCCTCTTCGGCGTTCAAGCCGGGCGGCAAGACCTCATCGGGTCCTACGGCGACGTTCTGATTCTCTTCTTCTTCCATCCTTGAAGTTTGCCAGACGTAGGGACCCGTCCGTGCGCCCCACCTGGGCGCGCGCCGGGGTCAAAGTAGACTGAGCCCATGAGGGTATCGACGCGAGGAGATTACGCCAGCCGGGCACTTCTGAGCCTGGCCTTGGGCGACAATCTCACGACGCCGACGTCGGTTCGCGACCTCGCCGAGCGCACGGGACTGCCCCAGCCCTATTTGGAGCAGATTCTGCTGAGTTTGAAGGGCGTGGGACTCGTCCGTTCCAAGCGGGGCGTGGGCGGCGGTTACGTGCTCGCACGCCCGGCCGAATCGATCACCCTGGCCGAGGTCGTCGCTGCGGTCGACGGTCCGATCGTCGCGGGCGATTTCGGTGAACCCCATAAGGACGGCGCCTGTGACCACGAGGGCCAGTGTGTCTTGCTCGGGGTCTGGGCCGACGTGGGCAACCACATGCGCGAACACCTGGCCAGCTTCACGCTCGCGGATATGGTGCTGCAGGCCCGTGGCCTCCAGCCGGCGCGCCGAACGCATAGTGCGTAACAATTACCCGCCATTTACGGGTAATTTAAAGGCTTGAACAATGATTTACCTTATGGTAAATTAGTTAGGTGTCGGTAGGAGAAATACCGGAGTTCCGGCGCAGTGACGATTCGAAGAAACGACGAGGAGATTCCATGAGCACCACTGTCCGCCGATCAGCGGTAAACACCAACGACATGTTGGGTCTGTTGATGCGCGACCTCGACCGCTACCCCATGCCGAACTACGACGAGCAGGTCGAACTGGCCAAGCGCGTCACCGCCGGGGACGAAGCGGCGAAGAAGCAAATGGTCGCCGCCAACCTTCGCCTGGTCTTGCACTGGGCGCGTCGCTACCAGGACCGTGGTGTCGAGATGACCGACCTCGTCCAGGAGGGAACCTTCGGACTGCTGCGCGCGGTGGAGAAGTTCGACTGGGAGCGCGGGTTCAAGTTCTCGACGTACGCGACGTGGTGGATCCGCCAGGCGCTCCAGCGCGCGGTCCAACAGCACGGTCGCACCATTCGCATCCCCCTCGAAGTCGGCGAGCAGTTGCAACGCCTCGAGGCGACGACGGCGGAGTTGACATCCATTTTCGGACGCAAGCCCACCGACGACGAGCTCACCGAGGCGACCGGCATGACCAAAGAGGTCCGCCAGGGCCTCAAGGGCTTGGCGGGCGTCACCGCAAGTCTCGATCAGCCCGCCTCCTCGGACTCCGCAACGACGCTGGGCGACCTCGTGGCGCCAAGTCAGCGCGACTGGGTGGGCGAGATCGAACAGACGATGATGGACGACCAACTCCACTCGGCGCTCGAGAAGTTGACTGACCTACAGCGCGAGGTGCTGACCTTGCGCTTCGGACTGAACGGGACGACTCCCCTGTCGCTGCAAGCAACCGCCACCAAGATGGACATCGGCGTTCGGCGCGTTCGGCGCGCCGAAGAAGAGGCCTTGTCGATCCTTCGCAGTGACAACACCGTCATCGCCGCGCGAGAGAACGTCTAGAGTTCGACGTCCTTCGGGGCCAGTGGCCGCAGATCGTTCGGTAGCGGCACGCTCGTCGTGACCCACGCGCCACTCCGGGGGTGCGCGAACGCGAGCGTCGTCGAGTGCAAGAAGAAGCGATCCTCGGCGAGACGCTTCTCGCGTCGGTGACCGTAGCGCGGATCGTTGACGACCGGATGGCCAATGGTCGCCAAGTGCACGCGGATCTGGTGCGTGCGACCGGTGTCAAGTTGTAGTCGCAGCAACGTCATCGCGTGCGGCTTGTCGATGCGCGCGAGCACCTCGTAGCCCGTGCGCGCGGCGCGCCCGTCCGCGCGCACCGCCATGAGCGTGGGTGTTCGCGTCGAGCGCCCGATCGGCGCGTCGACCACGCCGCGGTTCTCGGCGACGTGACCCTCGACCATGCCGAGGTAGGTTCGCTCCATCACCCGTTCGGCGAGTTGGTTGGTCAGGTTGAGGTACCCCTCGGGCGTCTTCGCCACGACCAGGACCCCGGACGTTCCCTTGTCGAGGCGGTGCACGATGCCCGGACGCAACGGATCGCACAGTCCCACGGTGCTGAGTTCCTGCATCTGGGGGTAGAGCGCGAGCAGACCAGCGACCAGCGTGCCCTGTCGCTGGCCGGCGCCCGGGTGCACCACCTGACCGGGTGCCTTGTTCACCACCGCAAAATCGGGGTCGTCGAACACGACGTCGATCTCAACCGTGGGGTCGGGTTCGACGACGCCACTGTCGGGCACGGGCAGGACCGCCACGAGGTGCTGGCCCTCGTCGAGCGTCGTTGACGATTTGACGACCACTTTGTCGTTAACGGTGACGCCGCCACTGGACAGGATCGCACTCGTCTCGGAGCGCGAGAGACCCGTCAGCATGGAGAGCACGCGGTCCACGCGGATCTCGTGCAGCGAATGAGGAACGACGAGATCGAGCACCTCGCCGTCGAACGGATCGTTCGTCGTCTCGTCGCTCACGTGGTCAACAGCTTCTCACCGCGCAATACGGCGACCATCAAGACAATGAAGCCGGCGGTGATCGCGGCGTCGGCCAGATTGAAGACCGGAAAATTGCCGAGCGCGACGTAGTCGGTCACTCGATGGGGATTCGCCGCGAGACGGTCGATCGCGTTCGCGAGTCCCCCGCCGATCAAGAGGCCGAATCCCACCGCCGCGACGCCCGGTCGCGCGCGCAGCCCCAGGGCGAGCACCGCGAGCGCGATGAGCACCGTGACGACCGTCGTGAGCAGCGGACCGGACTCGTGAAAGGAGAACGAGACGCCCGAGTTGTACTGGAGCCGCAGCCAAATGGCGCCCGCGGCGTGCACCGCGTGGTCCGCCAGCGCGTGACGGGCCCACGCCTTGGTGACGGCGTCGAGGGCGGTGACAACGAGGGCCACCACCACGACGGTGGTGTTGACGCGCAGGGCTAGACGCTGGCTCGGCACGAGACACACGTAAAGACCGGCAGCTGCGCCAGGAGCCGGGCCTTGGAGATCGGCTCGTAGCACTCGTCGCAACGGCCGTAACTACCGTCGTCGATGCGCGACAGCGCCACGTCAATCTCGTCCACCTTCAGTCGCAACGCCGCGGCGAAGTCCTTCAGCTGGTCGCGCTGGATGTCCGACGCGACACTGCTGCCGTCCTCGTCGTCGTACTCGAGGCGCTCGCGGTCGACCAGCATCTCGTTCGCTTCGGACTCGCTGATCGCAATCTGCTTGTCGGTGGCGGCGCGCGTCGCTAACAGCAGGACCCGCAACTCCTCGAGGAACTCGAGATCGTTGCCGTAGGGCTTGGAGTGCATCTTTCGCTCGAGCGCCTCGAGTCGGCGACGCTCTTCGGCTTCGCGACGCTGCTGGCGCTTGAGTTCTTCTTGATTGCGTCGTTCTATCTCGCGCAGTTTTCGGAGCTTCTCCGCCTCGATGGCCTTGCGCTTGGCGTCGATCTCTCGCTGCTTCTTCGCCTCGGCGGCGGCCTTCTCGCGCGCCTTTCGCTGGTGCTCGTGTTCCTTCGCCGCGGCCTTGGCCTTGGCTTCGCGCTCCTTCAGGGCTTTGGCGGCGGCGACCGCCTTGGCCTTTGCGGCGGCGGCCTTCGCCTTGACGTCGGCCTTGGCCTTGGCTTCGCGCTCTTTCAGGACCTTGGCGGCAGCGACCGCCTTGGCCTTTGCGGCGGCGGCCTTTTTCGCCGCGACCGCACGCTGCGCAGCCGTGAGGACGAGCGCCTTCTTGGCGCTCGCCTGCTTGCTCTGCGCTTTCTTGGCGGGAGATCTCCTGGCGGGCGCCTTCTTGGCGGCGGCCTTTTTCGCCGGCGCCTTCTTGGCGGGCGCCTTCTTCAGCGGAACTTTTCTCGCCAGCGCCTTTTTCGTGACCGTTCTCTTCCCGGGCGCCTTCTTGGCGGGCGCCTTCTTGGTTGATTTGGTGGTGGGGGGCATTAGAGGCTCCTTGAGAAACCGCGAACGAGTGCGCGTCGCACCCTAGCA
>JADGOK010000258.1 GCA_017882985.1 Acidimicrobiales bacterium | reverse complement strand
TGGACCGTGGTGCGACGGCGCGGCTTCGACGTCGATCCCGTCTGTCACAATCGATTCCCCTTCGGCTCAACGCAAAGTGTTCATTGGAATCTATCGTCGTGATGGTCTCCGCGTACGAAATCCGAAGCGCACGGCAACGACGTTGCTGTGAATCCTCTAAGCGGTGGCCTGCGAAACGCGCCTCGCGGAGTGCACGAACTGTCGCCGTCGTGGGATCCGCGACGACGTCACGTCAAGACGCGAGAGGCTCATAGCGCGCCGTGAAGTGACGGAGCGCAGCTGGCTCGTGCACCATCCGATAGCCCGACAACGCCGCCGCGTCGTTCGCCACCGCCGTGACGACTTCGATGACGTAGTCGATGTGGCTCTGGGTATAGGTGCGTCGCGGTATCGCGAGGCGAACCAGTTCCATCGCCGCCGGCTTCTCGCTACCATCGGGTTGACGACCGAACATCACGGTGCCGATCTCGCAGCTCCGAATCCCACCCACTTTGTAGAGGGCGATCGCGAGCGACTGGCCGGGATACTCGAGCGCAGGGACGTGACCGAGCAGGGCCTTCGCGTCGAGGTAGACCGCGTGGCCGCCGATGGGCTTGACGACGGGCACGCCGGCCGCGTCGAGCGCGTCGCCGAGGTAGGCGGTCGAGCGAATCCGGTAGCGCAAGTAATCCGGGTGGACGGCCTCTTTGAGGCCCTGGGCGATTGCCTCGAGGTCGCGTCCGGCGAGTCCGCCGTAGGTGGGAAAGCCCTCAGTGAGAATCAAGATGTTGCGACAGTTCTCCGCCAGTGCGTCGTCGTTCATCGCGAGCCAACCGCCAATGTTGCCGAAGGGGTCCTTCTTCGCGCTCATCGTCATCCCGTCGGCCAGCGAGGCGATCTCTCGCACGATGTCGGCGATCGTGCGGTCGCCCTGACCCGCCTCTCGTTCGTGGATGAACCACGCGTTCTCGGCGAAACGACACGCGTCCAAGAAGAACGGCACACCGTAGCGACGACAGATCTCACTGACGCCTCGGATGTTGGCGAGAGAGACCGGCTGTCCCCCACCCGAGTTGTTCGTGATCGTCAAGAACACGACGGGCACGTCGCTCGCGCGCTCGGCCAGCAGCGCGTCGAGGGCGTCGAGGTCCATGTTCCCCTTGAAGGGATGAATGGTGGCGGCGTCGTGTCCTTCGCTGATCACGAGGTCCCGGGCTTCGGCTCCCGATGCCTCGACGTTGGCGCGGGTCGTGTCGAAGTGGGTGTTGTTGGGAACGATCTTGTCCGCTCCGCCGACCACCGTGAAGAGGATCTTCTCCGCCGCTCGACCTTGGTGGGTCGGGATGATGTGTTCAAAAGGGAAGAGATCCTTGACGGCGGCTTCGAATCGAAACCACGAGGGTGAACCGGCGTAGCTCTCGTCACCGTGTTGGATGGCCGCCCACTGGTCGCGCGACATTGCGCCGGTTCCCGAGTCGGTCAACAGGTCGATAAGGACGTCCTCGGCATGGAGATTGAACAGATTGAATCCCGATTGCTCGATGGCCGCGGACCGATCCTCGGCGGTGGTCATTCGCAGCGGCTCGACTGAATGGATCCGGAACGGCTCGATGATTGTACGAAAGGAGTGGCCCATGGCCCGATGGTACCCCCGCCATTGACGGGCACCTCAAGGTGCAAGCACCGTGGAGGGAGTTGGGTCGACTACGTCGACGAGGACGATCAAACGGCTTCGGTAGTTGAGATTGGTTGACGCCCGACACTTCGCCCATTTTCCCTTGTCGGCGGCGCCTGCCTGGCGCGAATCGAGCGGCCAATCAGGCCCGCGGTTGCGCGATTATCAACGGATTAACAACTAAGTCTCCACAAAAAATTGACCCATTAGCCTCACGAGATTGACATATTTAGTCACGCTCAAGAACAAAATATTGGGGTCGAAGAACACTGGAAATACTTAGAAAAATATGGACAAATTCAAAATCTGATGGTAAAATTATTCAACGTTTAGAGTCCGACATGTCTCGTAGTTAGCGAAGAAGTAATAACGGACTTTTAGGAAGAATATTATGTCACCGCGCCACTTCTCCAACAAGAATCGAACACGCCCTGGCGAAGCCGTCAGGACTCGCACGGCCCTTCGTCGGCGCAATGGACGCGCCCGCGCTCGTTTGAGTCTGGGCGCGCTCTCCGCGACGGGGCTGGCGTTCATCGCGGTCGCGGCTTTCGGCACCCAGTCCGCTCTCGCGGCCGTTCCAACGATCAACCTCGCCACCGCGTCCAATTACGCCGTGCTGGCCGGGCAGAGTGTTACCAACGTGGGCAACACGACGATCGTCGGCAGTATTGGCGTCAATCCGGGAACCTCGTACACCGGCCAGTCGACCGTCACCCAAACCGGGGGTACCGTCAACATCGCCAACGCGGCAGCGTTGCAGGCACAGGCCGACTCCACGGCGGCCTATGGTGTCACCGCCAGCGCCACGCCTCCCACCGAGACAATTACTGCCGACCTCGGTGGCCGAAACCTGGTCCCGGGCGTCTACAAGAGTGCTTCGTCGCTGGGTCTTACCGGTCAGCTCACCCTGACCGGCCCCGCAGGGTCGCAGTTCATCTTCCAGGCTGTCTCGACGCTGACGACGGCGTCGGCGAGCTCGGTCGTCTTGACCGGTGGCGTAACACCGTGCGACGTCTTCTGGCAGGTCGGCTCGTCCGCGACGCTGGGCTCGACGACGAACTTCAATGGAACGATCATGGCGTTGACCTCTGTTTCACTCCTCAACAGTGCGACCGTGCACGGCCGAGTCTTGGCCCAAACCGGTGGTGTGACGCTCAACGCGAACACCATTGACGCCTCGCAGTGTGCTGCGGTGCCGCCGACAACGACGACGACAGGCGGCG
>JADGOK010000257.1 GCA_017882985.1 Acidimicrobiales bacterium | reverse complement strand
GTCATCATCGCGATGGGACTGGTCTGTGAGCCCAAGCTGCTCATCGCCGACGAGCCCACGACCGCGCTCGACGTGACGATCCAGGCTCAAATCCTCGACATCATCGACAACCTGCGAACCCAGCTGAACATGGGTGTGCTGCTGATCACCCACGACATGGGCGTCATCGCCGGACGCTCGGACCGCGTCGTCGTCATGTACGGCGGCGTGAAGGCCGAAGAGGCGCCCACGATCGATCTCTTCCACTCGATGCACCACCCGTACGCGCAGGCGCTGCTGGCGTCGATGCCGAACCTGGAGAACACGTCCAAGCACGAGCTCGCCTCGATCGCGGGACTGCCGCCGGACCTCAGCCGCGAGATCGTGGGATGCCGCTTCGCGCCGCGTTGCATGTACGCGACCGACGAGTGTCGCGCCGAGGAACCACCGCTCACGATTCAGGGCAACCGCGCGTTCGCCTGCTACCACCCCGTCGAGGGTCCCCAGCCCGTCGTCGTGCGACCGGCGGCCGAGGTGGTGGTGTCGAGCGCGCCGCGCAAGGAACTGCTGCGCGTCGATGGCCTCACGAAGGAGTTTGCCGTGAAGGCGGGATTCATCCGCCACAAGGTCGGCTCGATCAGCGCAGTCAGTAACGTCGGCTTCACCATCTACGAGGGAGAGACGTTCGGACTGGTCGGGGAGTCGGGCTGTGGCAAGACGACCATCGGGCGCATGGTGGTCGGCCTCGAGACGCCGTCGGCCGGCGAAGTGTTCTTCGACGACAAGATCGTCTCGGCAAAGAACCACCGACCTTCGCGCGCGGATCGCCGCGAGCGTCAGATGATGTTTCAGGACCCGTATTCCTCGCTCGACCCTCGCATGAAGGTCGGACAGATCCTGGGTGAACCGCTGATGGTCCAGGGAGACGGCTCCAAGGCCCAGCAGAAGGCGCGCGTCAACGACCTCCTACGTTCGGTCGGCCTCGAGCCGCTCGCGGCGGACCGCTATCCCCACGAGTTCTCGGGCGGTCAGCGCCAGCGCATCGGGTTCGCCCGAGCCCTCGCGCTCAATCCTCGTTTGATCGTCGCCGACGAGCCGGTCTCCGCGCTCGACGTCTCGATCCAGGCGCAGATCTTGAACCTGATGAAGGATCTGCAACGTGAACACAACCTGACCTACATCATGGTCAGCCACGACCTCGCGGTCGTGTACTACATGGCTGACTCCATCGGGGTCATGTACTTGGGCAAGATCGTCGAGATCGGTGACGCCGAGTCGGTCTTCCGGTCGCCGGCGCACCCGTACACGCAAGGTCTCCTCGACGCGGTGCCGGTGCCTGATCCCACGGAAGCGAGGGCGCGTCGCGGTCTTCAGGTGACCGGTGAGCTACCTTCGTCGGTCAATCCCCCCTCGGGCTGTCGCTTTCGCACGAGGTGTCCACGCGCTCAGGACATCTGCGCGAATCAGGAGCCGGAGTTCCAGGACTTCGGTCCAACGCACCAGGCGGCGTGCCACTTTCCACTCACGACGCCCGTGACGTTGGGTGCCCGCAGCGCTGCGCAGTAGTTCTCAGGCGAGCGACCACGTGCGAATGAGCGGCTTAACGCTCCAGTAGACGAACTTCGAAGGCGTCGCGCAACGCGTCGCCGATGTAGTTGATCGCGACGACCACCAGGATGAAGACGGCCGCGAGCGGGTAGATCTCCCACCAGAAGCCGTTTTGGATCTGGGTCGTGCCGGCCTGGAGCATCGTGCCCCAGTCGGTCTGGGGGGCCTGGATACCGAGCCCGAGGAAGCCGAGCGCGGACAGGAACAGGATCGCGTCCGCGACCGAGAACGTCGCCACCGTGACGATGTTGCTGATGGAGTTGGGAAAGACGTGGCGTCGGATGATGTGCCACTTGCTCGCCCCCATCGCCGTCGCGGCCTGGGAATACTCAAGATTTCTGATCAGCAGCGCGTCGCCGCGAATAATGCGGGCGTTACCCCACCAACCGGTGAAGCCGATGACCATGATGAGGAACAACGTCGACCGGTTGAAGATGGTGATCAGTGTGATGAGCAGGAACAAGTACGGGATCGAGAGGAAGGCGTCGAGGATACGCATCATGATCGTGTCGGTGAGGCCGGCGACGAAGCCCGAGATCATGCCGTAGAGCGTGCCGACGACGATGGTGATGAAGCCCGCAAGGAAACCAAGCGTCAGTGAGTACTCGCCCCCGTAGAAGATCCGCCCGAGCTCGTCAAAGCCCGTGCTGTCCGTGCCGAGCGGGTGGGCGAGTGACGGTTTGGCGTTCCATTTCGTTCCAAAGGTGAGTGCCTGATTCGTCTGGTTGGTCGGATGCAGCCAGGGCACCAGGTAGCACGCGGCCGTGATCAAGAGGATGAAGATGACCGACGCGACCGCCAACTTGTTGTGGGCGAAGATCCTCGTGCGCTGTTTCCACAGGGGGACTATGGCGTCCCTCGGATCAATGAAATCCTTGTCGAGGTTGTGGTCCACCAACACGGTGGCGAGATTCTCGGTGCCCAGCTCGTTGCCGATCATTACCTCGTCCCCTCAATACGGATGCGCGGATTGACGATGCCGAGGGCCACGTCGGCCATCAGGTTGCCCAGCAGGGTCATGATCGCCACCAACAGCGTGATCCCGAGCACCGTGGGTACGTCGAGGTTCGAGGCGGCGTACACCGTCTGGATGCCAATGCCGCCGTAGTTGAACACACTCTCGATGATCAGCGCGCCGCTCAACAGACTGGGGATATAGAGGCCCAGGATGATGACGATCGGCCCCAGGGCGTTGCGAAAGGCGTGGCGATAGAGCATGCGCCGATTGCTGCAGCCCTTGGCCTTGGCGGTGCGGATGTAGTCCTGGACCATGACCTCGAGGACGGTGCCACGC
>JADGOK010000256.1 GCA_017882985.1 Acidimicrobiales bacterium | reverse complement strand
GCGCGAATCGCGTAGTCGGCCTTGGCGGGTATCTGCATATCCCCATTCTGCCCTAGAAAAGGTGGAGATTCCTCAATTGGCCCGAACTCCTAAGGTTGGTCCCGTGCAGGAACTCTTCAGCCGTCGCCTGTACCTGTGCGTCGGGCATCGCGGCGACATGGCGACGTTCCTGCCGGCCGTGCTGCGCGGCGGGGTCGACATCGTCCAGTTGCGCGAAAAGGACCTCCCCGACCCCGAGCGAATCGCAGCGGCGCGGGTCATGATCCCGATCTGTCGCGACTTCGGCGTGCCCTTTATCATGAACGACTCTCCCGTCTTGGCGGCTCAGGTCGGCGCCGACGGCGTGCACGTGGGTCAAGAGGACGTCTCGGTCGCGCGCTGTCGTGAGTTGCTCGGCAACGAGGCGATCGTCGGACTCTCGACACACTCTCTCGAGGAGTTCACCGCGGCGACGGTTCAACCGGCGACGTACTTCAGTGCCGGGCCGATCGTGGCGACACCCACGAAACTCGGTCGTGAGCCGACGGGTCTCGACTACGCCATCACGTGCCAGCAGCGAAGCGATCGACCGGTCTTCGTGACCGGCGGCGTCAACGCGTCCAACGTCGCGTCGCTCGTCGAGGCGGGACTTCGTCACTTCGTCGTGGTGCGGGCCCTCACCGAATCAACCGATCCCGAGGTCACCGCTCGCGAACTGCGCCGCGCTCTCGACCGCGCGATCTCAACGGTGTCGGTCGAGCCAACCTAGAAGCGTCGCGACCATGCGCGGATCGGCGCGCAGTTGATGTCCCGCCCCCTGGATGATGCGAAGCTCCGCTCGCCCGTCGGCGGCCGCAAGCAGATCGCGGGCGTCGGACGCCGGGACCTCCAGATCGTCCGCCCCGTGGCCAATGAGCAGACGACGCGGCGGTATTTGAGCGATCGCGGCGATCGGATCGACCGCCAGCACGTCACGGCGAAGTTCCTCCGGCGCAAGCAGTTGCGCGTCATCGCCGACCACGCCGGCCACCTGGACCGACTGGTGGAAGTCCTCCGCGGGCCCGCACCAGGGTCCCAGGTGCGCGGGCGTCGCGAAGGTGGCGACACCCCGTACGCGCTCATCGTCGGCCGCGGTCGCGAGCGCGAGGGCACCGCCGAATCCGAATCCCGCGAGCGAGATCTGTTGTTCACTGCGCTCGACCCGCTCAAGGATTCGCGCCAAATCAGCTCGCCACTGCGTTGCCGAGAAGGTCCCGGTGCTGCCGCCGACGCCCGACAGGGTGCCGCTCGCGACGAGCCAACCCGATTCGTTGGCCAGGTGTTCGGCCAGTTCGGGCAGGAGACCGGCGGCTTGGCGACCCATGCCGAGCGCGCGCGGCAGTCCGTGCACCAGTACGAGGACGTGCCCGGCGACGGGTCGGGCGTTCGACGTCGCGATGCGTAGGTCCAGTAGCGAGTTACCGCTCTCGAGCTGCTCGTGGGCGAGCACGTTGCGCTAAATACCCAGTCGCTGGGCCAGCAGTTCTCGGTGGTACGCGGGGTCGCCGAGGAACAGCTCGGAACTCTTCGCACGCTTGAAGTAGAGGTGCGCGTGGTGTTCCCACGTGAATCCGATGCCGCCGTGAATCTGGATGTTCTCCGCCGCGCAGTGAAAGTACGCCTCGGAACAGAACGACTTGGCCAGGCTCGCTGCGGTCGGCAGTTCGTCGCTGCGCTCCTGGGCGGCCCAGGCCGCGTAGTACGCGGCCGACTTCGCCGACTCAACGTCGAGCAGCATGTCGGCGCACTTGTGCTTGATGGCTTGGAACGAGCCGATCGGCCGGCCGAACTGGACGCGGGTCTTGGCGTACTCGACCGAATTGTTGAGCACGCGCTGCGCGCCGCCGACCTGCTCGGCGGCGAGTGCGGCGGCGGCGACCTGTGAGGTCTCCTCGAGTCCCGCGAGTGCGCCACCGTCGACGCCGACGAGCACGCCCGGTGCGTCGTCCAAGACAATGCGACTCTGCTTGCGGGTCTGGTCCATTGTCGGCAGCGCTTCGCGCGCGACACCCGCGGCGTCACCCCGCACGGCGAAGAGCGACAGTCCCGCGTCGGTCATGGCGGGCACGAAGAGAATCGACGACGTGTTGCCGTCGGTGACGTAGTTGCGTACGCCGTTGATCACCCAACCGTCGCTCGAGTGCCGCGCGACCGTCGAGGTAGCCCCGAGGTCCCAGTCACCGGCGTCGTCAGTCAGGGCGACGGTGGCGATGGTCTCGCCCGAGGCGATGCCGGGCAGGTACTCGGCCTTGTCGGCGTCGGTGCCAACGAACAGAACGGCGTTCGCGGCGAGCGCGACGCTCGAGAAGTACGGGGCGCAGAAGAGCGCCGCGCCCATCTCTTCAAAGACCACGTAGAGCTCTACCGGTCCGTAACCCTGGCCGCCGTACTCTTCGGGGATACCGAGACCCTGTAGGGCGAGTTCGTTCGCCATCAGTTTCCAGACGTCGGGGTCGTAGCCCTCTTCGGTCGCCATCAGGCGGCGAACCTCGGTCTCGGGCGACTTCTCCTCCAAGAATCGCTTCACCATCTTGCGGAGCTCTTCTTGCTCCTCGCTAAAGCCAAAGTTCATCGCGATCCCTCGATCCCCTACCGGCGAGTATTTCCGGCGCCACAGCGAGATTAGCGAAACTTTTGACCCCCACCGGCGTGGCAGTCTTAAGGCATGGACAATGTAGAACTCGTCTGGTCCGACGCGGCCGCCGAAGTGCACCGCTTCGTCGTCGGACCCATCCAGAACAACGTGTACGTGGTGCGCTGTCGCCGGACCGGTGACGCGACGCTGATCGACGCCGCCAACGAGCACGACCGGTTGCTGCGCGTCGCGACGCAGTTGGGCGTCACCTCGGTGCTCGAGACCGCGATCTCG
>JADGOK010000255.1 GCA_017882985.1 Acidimicrobiales bacterium | reverse complement strand
ACCAACGACGCCGTCTGCTTGGCCGCCTGAACGCCGGCGTATCGGGCCGTCCTGAGGACGTCGCCCTTCTTCAAGGTGTTCGACGCAATGCCGGCCGTCGTCTCGGCCCGCATCGTCACACGAGCGTGGGCAATCGCGTAACGCGCCACGTCGTCGACGGGATTCAACACAGTCGTCACGCCCTCCACATCAGAGGTCTCAACCGTCGGGTCTTCGTCGCTCATTTCGAAATGCTACCTACCGGCCCCGGCGGACGTCCGTGGTGACAGCGACTGGCGCTGCGCCGCAATCGGACGTTCGTAGGGCACCCCGCTGATCGAAGTGCAAGAGGAACCTGATTCGGGTTTCCAGCGAGATGATCGGACCTCCTGAATCCCGTAATGAATCATTCGCTCCAACGCGATACCGCGCTCGGCATCACCTACGATCAGGCGATGACCCTCGACGCCAAGATTCTCACAGTCTCCGACTCCGTCGCTGCCGGACGTCGCGAAGACCTGGCCGGACCGCTGCTCGCCCAACGACTCCGACGAGACGGATTCGACGTGGTCGAGATCCGTGTCGTTCCCGACGGTGTCGAGTCGGTCGCGACAGCGTTGGGCGAACTCGCCCACGATTTCGCGGGACTCATCGTCACGACGGGCGGCACGGGCTTTGCGCCACGCGACCTCACTCCGGAGGGAACGATGCAAGTACTCGATCGCGAGGCCCCGGGGTTCGGCGAAGTGATGCGTGCAACGAGCCCGTTCGGTCCCCTGTCGCGAGCGAGATCAGGTACGGCGGGCCAGAGCCTGATCGTCAACACACCCGGTTCGCCGAAGGGGGCGGTCGAGAGCCTCGACGCGGTGCTCGCCCTCTTGCCCCACGCGCTCGAACTCCTGTTTGGCCACCGTGACCCTCATCCCCCGGAAACGGGAGGAAGTACTTCAATCTCGTCATAGGGCTCGACGGCATCAGTGGTCGTGGCGACGTCGCCGTTCACCCAGATCTGGCTCACGGAGAGGACTCGCGCAAAGTCTGGTCCAGAGCGAGCAACGGCTTTCTCGAGCACTTCGCCCACCGTGGCACCTTCGATCTCGTCCTGGCGAACGCCGGCAGCTTCGCGGGCGGGACCCAGGAGCAGTAGCCGCGTCACTCGAGTCGCTCCGCGTCAGAAGAGATCACGTGAGATGTGCTGCACGTGGCCCGAGGTGACATGGCCTGATCGTCGAACGGTGGTCGACCCGCAGGGGCGAGCGACCCGCGTCTCTTCGCAACATCATCGCGCGGACCCCGAACCCAACTCTTGCGCCTCCAGAATCATCACGCGTACAACGTCTCCCTGCAATGGGCTCGCGCCGTCAGGCACCATCGCAATGACGTTCGCGCCGACGAGTGCACTCAAGAGATGCGAACCGTGGCGAATCGCTCGCTCGACGTGGATGAGCCCATCACGGTGAACTCTCGCGACGGCGTGCACGAGGTGGAGCTTGCCGTCCTTGTCACGGGGCAGAGGAATATCAAGTACCGCGTCGAGCGTGAGTCGTTCAATGTGGCGATGGCCTGAGAGCCGACGAAGAGCCGGGCGAACGAAGAACTCGAAGCTGACGCGCGTCGATACCGGATTGCCGGGCAACCCGAAGATCGGCGTTCGCCGTTCGCCGACAGTGGCGAAGGCGAAGGGTTTGGCCGGCTTGATCGCTACGCGCATCGTCCGAGCGTGGTCACCACCCAACTCACCGATCACCAATTTGACGTAATCGACGTCGCCCACGCTGACACCGCCCGTCGACACAACCGCGTCACAGTCTCGAACTCCCGCGCTTAGACGCAGCGTGATCTCCTCATGAGTATCGACCGCGATGCCCAGATCCACCGCCGTGAAGCCGGACTCCTCCAGCAACGACATCAACAACGGTCCGTTGACGTCACGAATCTCGCCGCTACTCAAGGAGCGTTCCGAGCGAACGAGTTCATTACCGGTCGAAAGCACCCCAACACGAAGACGGCGAATCGCCGATACCGAGGTGAAACCTTGCGAGGCCAGCACCGCCAGCCGCAATGCATTTAACTCGTCGCCCGGTGAGACGAGAACTTGACCCACTTTGACGTCCTCGCCCGGGTGACGCACGTTCTCGCCCTCGGTCATGATCTTGTTGATCGTCACGGTCTGCCCTGGCGAATCAACGATTACCTGTTCGATCATGCAGACGCAGTCCGCACCGTCGGGCAACGGTGCGCCGGTCATGATTCGTATCGCCTCACCGGCGTTGAGTCGAGATGACCGCCCGTCGCCCGCGTAGATCGAGCCCACCACCTGCAGGCGCGCCGACCCCGTCGAAGTGTCCTGCGCCCGAAGGGCGAAGCCGTCCATCGACGAATTCCGGAAGCCCGGTACCGCCTCCCGTGCCGTCAATTCCTCCGCCACCACACAACCGAGCAGCTCACGAAGGGCCAATCGATCGGGCGAGTGCGTGATCAACGAGTCAAGGACGAAGTCCTGAGCCTCTTCGAGAGTGATCATTCGCTCTGGGGTCATGATCCAACTCGAGCGGGGTGCAACTCGTTCACAGGTCCTGGACGCTGACGATGTCGCTCGCTTCCTCGCTCCAAATCGATCCGCCCTCCCAGACTTCTCGCTTCCACATGGGCACCGCCGTCTTCACGGCGTCAATACAGAACTTCGCCGCGTCAAACGCTTCTTGGCGATGAGGCGACGAAACGGCGACCACTACCGCGACACCACCGAGTTCTACCTTGCCGATTCGGTGATGCACGGCGACGGCTCCAAGTTCGGGCCAGCGCGACCTCATGACGCCAATGATGTCGGTGATACGACGCTCCGCCAGTTCTTCGCTGGTTTCGTACTCGAGAGAAACTATGTCGTGTCCCGTCGTCGAAGAACTCCGAGACCTGCACGGTCTT
>JADGOK010000254.1 GCA_017882985.1 Acidimicrobiales bacterium | reverse complement strand
AGGACATCGGTATCGGTCGTCGTTCGACGCATTGGCTTGACGGCTCCCACCCAACCAGTGTCGCAGAGTGTCGGTCAAAAGAAAAGAAGAACAGCCTAAAATGGTGGCGGACTCTGGGAAGAGGTTGTCATGAGCATTACCAATTGGGTCTCTTCGGCGCCCCTTCGACTACGCCAACGAATCAATCGTGGCATCCGCGAAGCGGCGGGCCTCTCGCACGAACCGCCGCCGGCGTGCAACGTCCCGGCCGAGGCCTACCTGCCCGTCGACGGCGTCGCGCGTCTCGTCCACGGCGATCTTCCACCAATGATGATCGGCGGCGTCGCCTCGTTGTTCTTCGAAATGCTGCACCCTCACACGATGGCCGGCGTCGCGGACCATTCGCGTTATCAACAAGACCCCCTCGGTCGAGTCTTGCAAACCGCCAACTTCATCGGTGCAACGTCCTACGGATCCAAGGCGAGCGCCTACGCCGCCATCGAACGCGTTCTCGCGATCCACCAAGGGGTGCGCGGCGTCGCTGATGACGGCGTGGCGTACTACGCGAACGATCCGCACCTACTTCGCTGGGTGCACTGCGCGGGCTCGTCGATGTTCCTCAGCGCGTATCAGCGCTACGGCCAACAGCACCTGACGAGCGCGCAAGCGGATCAGTACGTGCGAGAAGTGGCCGTCACGGCGCGCGATATGGGCGTCATCGATCCTCCGACCAGCGTCGAGGATCTCAACCTCGCCCTCGCGGACTTTCGTCCGGAGTTGCGACTGAGCGCCGACGGGATGATCGCGCGCGACTTCGTCGCCAAGGGCGTCGTCGAGGGTGCCCACCAGCGCGTTGCCTACCGCCTCATCGTCGACGCCGCCTACGCCCTGATGGAGCCGTGGGCGCTCGAGCTGCTCGGCGTCGCGTCCACACCCGTCGTCGATCGGCTCATCGTGCGTCCGGCCACCACACTGCTCTCGTCGGCGGTGCGTCTCGCGGTACCACCGGCGAGGCCCGTCACGTTGACAGACTAAGTCCCCCGTCGACGAGGATCACTTGGCCGGTGACGTACGGCGTCGAGGACAACGACACGATGACGTCGGCGATGTCGTCGGGGGTGCCACTTCGCTTCAATGGAGCGACGGAACTCACAAAACCGCGCACCACGTCCCAATCGGCGGTCCAGGGCGTGTCCACCAGTCCCGGCGCGACCGCGTTGACACGAACCTCGGGCCCCACAACTTTGGCGAGCAATGCCGTCATGTGGTTGAGGGCGGCCTTGGAGGCGGCGTAGGGAATCGACGAACCCGTTGGTCGCACGCCCGCGAGCGAGGTCACGTTGACGATCGCGCCGTGGGACTCGCGAAGTGCGTTCATCGCCGCGACCGAGAGCGACCAGGTGCCAAAGACGTTCACTTCAAAAATTTCGCGCCACACGTCGACCGTCGCCGCCTCGAGGTCGTGATGGGCAATGACCCTGGTCGTGCCGGCGTTGTTCACGAGCACGTCGAGGCGACCGCACTTTTCGAGGACTTCACGAACGAGACGCTCGCAATCACCAGCGTGAGCGATATCAGCCTGCACGTAATGCGATCCGGACGTCGCCGCACTCAGCCGTTCTCCGGCTTCAACACTCCTCGCGGAATTGAAGACGACCGTGTCCCCCATCGCCGCGAAGCGTCGGGCTGTGGCTTCACCGATACCGCTCGTCGATCCGGTGACGAGGACGACGCGCGCGCTCACGGTTCGCGCCGGCGCAGACGCCACGAGCCGGCCCAGGGCTGACCCGGTTCGAGGACCACGATGTCCTTGCCACTGCGCAACGCGTCAGGCGGACAGGTCATGGGCTCGACGGCGACGGCAGTCCGCCGACGTCCCTTTTCCAGCTTGTCGCCGGTGTAGACCTGCACGTAAGGGAAGTTACGGTCCATGCTCAGCTCGACCGTCGCGCCGGTGCTGTCACGCACGGTCACGGTGGCGAGCCCCTGGTCGTCGCGAACGAGTTCGGCGTAGGTCACGTCGAGTTCGTGTCCGTTGACCGACTTGGCTCGGGTGAAGTCGAGCGGACCACCAAGTATCGGAAGGATCTCGCCCGTCGGCAGTTGGCGCTCGTTGGTGGCGATGTAGGCCTTCGCCGGGACCTGCAGGTCGGTCCCCTCGATGGTCGGCGTCGTGACGGCGAGGTACGGGTGGAAGCCCAGTCCGAAGGGAATCGGCACTTCGTCGCGATTGGTCACGGTCGTGGTGACGGTAAGGCCGAGCGAGCCGAGATGGTAGGCGACCTCGATCTCACTGAGAAACGGATAGTCCGGTGTCGGGTGCAGCAACAACGCCAATACGCAGCGGTTCTGGTTCACGGCCTCGATGCGAAAGGGGCGCCAGCGTACGACGCCGTGGATCGCCGTTGCCCGTTCGACGTTGTCGATCTTGGGCGTGGCGGTTCGCTCCGAGAAGGTCCACGTGCCGTCGCCGATGCGATTGGGCCACGGGTAGAGCAGTTGACCGCGCGCGCCCGTCGGGACCTCTTCGCCGGCGAATCCCTCGACGACGGCGACGCCGCCCTTGACGAACGTGCGCAGCGTTGCTCCGACTTCGGTAATGACCGCGCGCTGGTCGCCGTGCGCGATGGCAATCTGTTCACCGGAGGGGAGCATCAGCGTTCTTTCCTTGTTTTCACTGCCTTGTAACCTACGACAGTTATCGTACGCTGTATGCGTATTCTGATCACGAACGACGACGGCGTCGGTGCCCCGGGCATCGCGATACTGGCCCGAAAGGTGACCCAGTGGATAGCTGAGTGCCCCGACGGCGAGGTCCGCGAGGCCCTGATCGTCGCTCCCTCGAAGAATCACTCGGGGATGTCGTCGGCGGTCGGCGACGTGTTCGACCACCCGATGGTCTCCTATCGGCGCCATACGATCGTCGGCG
>JADGOK010000253.1 GCA_017882985.1 Acidimicrobiales bacterium | reverse complement strand
AGCCAACCCATCACCACCTCGTTCGACGTCGTGATGGCCCAGCCCAACAAGGCGGCACTCGCGTCGTTCATCACGAGCCTCTCGAACACCGCCTCGCCCGACTACCGACACTTCCTCACGACCGCGCAGTTCGCTCAGCGATTCGGCGCGAGCGCCTCGTCGGTCGCCGCGGTGCGTTCGTACCTCGGAGGCTTCGCCCTCCACGTCGGCGCGCTCAGCAAGGGACGCGTCATCTTGCACGTCAGCGGCTCGACGACGGACATCGCGCGCGCTTTCTCGGCGTCGGTCGCGACGGTGCGACTGCGCAGCGGCGTCCTCACCGCGCAGTTGACGTCGCGCGCCACGCTGCCCGACGCAATCGCGCGTGACGTCGCCGCCGTTACGGGACTCTCCACCGTCGTCACGCCCAAGCCTGCGTCGCTCGCGCGCAGTAGCAGCCCGCACGTCGCGACCGCGACAACCTGTGCGGCCGCGGGCACGTCAACCGGTTCGACGACCAACAACCTCGGCTACACCATCCAACAGCAGGCCCAGATGTACGGCCTCGCTTCCGCGTGGGCGAACGGCGACACCGGTGTCGGTCAGACGATCGGCGTCTACGAACTCGGCCAGTACAGTTCCGGTGACTTGTCCAAGTACTTCTCGTGCTACGGGCTGAGTCCGACCGTGACGAACGTGACGGTCGACGGGGGACCTGGTGCGGGCTTCAGCGAAGAGGCGACGCTTGACACCGAGGAGGCTGCGGCACTGGCGCCGGGCGCCGCCGTGAAGGTCTACAGCGGACCGAACAACAACACCGGTCCGACCGACGTGTACCAACAAATCGCCGACGACAACATCGCGACGATCGTCACGACGTCGTGGGGTGACTGCGAGCTCGATCCGAGCGGCACACCGAACGCCGAACAGGTGATCTTCCAGCAGATGGCCGCCCAAGGCCAGACCATGGTCTCGGCCGCCGGGGACTTCGGCTCATCGGACTGCTCGGGCATCACCTCGAACAGTCCGGCCGTCGACGACCCCGCGTCCCAACCCCTCGTCACGGGCGTGGGCGGGTTGACCGTCTCAAGTATCAATCCGCTCGACCAGACCGTATGGAACGACCACTGCACCTCGTCGTCCTGTGGCTCGGGAGGCGGCGGCGTGTCACAGCTCTGGTCGCGTCCTTCGTGGCAGAGCGCCCCCGGCATCGCGACCTCGCAAACAATGCGTTCGGTGCCCGATCTTTCGGTGATGGCGGACCCCAACACGGGTTTCGTGGATTACTACACGGGCACCGCCACTGGAGTGTGCGGCACCAGGTGCACGACGGGATGGGGCGCCATCGGCGGTACCTCGATCGGCGCGCCACTCGTCAGCGCACTCGTCGCGACCGCCGCGCAGACCTGTGCGGTGAGCCGGCTCGGTTTCATCAATCCCTCGCTCTACGCGATGGCGACGACGGGCTTTAACGACGTGACGACGGGCAGCAACGACCTCTTCAGTGTCGGCGGCTACAGCGCGGGTCCGGGTTATGACTCCGCGTCAGGACTCGGCAGCCCCAACGCCACGACGTTCCTCGCCGGGCTCTGTCCGCTCAAGCTCGACGTCACGAAGAGTTCCTTCGTCGCGCGAACGACGCACGCGATCGTGAACGGCCCCGCGTCGGTCACGTTGACCCTGCACGACACCAACAACAGTCCCCTCGCCAACGCCTTCGTCGCCGTGAGCGCCAAAGCGGCAAGCGGTTCGGTCGTGCTCGACGGAGACCACGCGAGCATTACCGGCAGCGGCACCGCGTCCTACGACGTCTCGACCGACGCGACGGGCACCGCCGTCATAACGGTGATCGCCACCCAAGCGGGCTCGGTCGCACTCAACGCCACCTACGCGTCACAGTCCTTGGCGACGACGGTCAGTTTCTCCAACGCGGTGAAGAGCACCGCGAACCGTCCGGGTAAGCCGACCATCACCGGTCTGGTGCCACTCGTTGGTGGCTTTCGCCTCTCCGTGAGGGCGCCGTCGAATGTGGGGGGTCATCCGCTCACCGCGTACCAGTACTCCGTCAACGGCGGCGCGTCATGGTTGCCGTTCTCTTCAAAGACGAAGTCGATCTCCACGACGAAACTGGCGCGCGGCAAGACGTACCGCGTCATCGTTCGCGCGATCAACGCCAATGGACCCGGCGCGAACAGTGCGTCGGCCACGGTGACAACGCGCCGATAAAGCGACACAATGTCGTGAACGCCCACGATTTGCTGCACTTCCCAGCACGCGAGGCACCCGTAGACTTGCACTAGGTAGAAGCCGAAACGTATTGGGATCTATTCCCGATGAAGGACGCGAGACAATTGCGACGATTAGTGCTGATATCGGCTGTGGTTCTGGCCAGCACGTTGCTCATGGCCCCCTGGTCCCACGGGGCCACTAACGCGACGCCACCGGGCCTGCCACTCTTCCAGTTCGTGAATTCCGGAACGGGCCCCCTGCCGTGGAACGCCGTGTCACTCGAGAGCGCACTCAACAACACCAACATGCTGGGTGGTCCGCACAGCGCGAGCGACGCCACCGAAGGCGCGCTCGCCTATCGAACGACCAGTTCGCACGTCGCGCTCTACACCCAGAACGTGAGCGGCGCGACCACGTGGGTCGACCTGTCAGCGAACACCAACGTGCCGACGCCGGGGGCCGACCCGGTGCCCTTCTTCGATCCGTCGGGCGCGCTGGACGTCCTGTACGTCAGCGACCTCGGCCACCTGATCGTGCTGAGCGCGAACGACCCCGTGACGCCACGCTGGCACAACCTTCGCCTCAACTCCGCGTGGCGGCCGGTGATCGCCACGGACCTCAGCGCGTTGACGGGCGTCACGGCCGCCAATGGCATCGCGAGCATTCAGGTCATCGGACAGAACGCGCTGGTGGCGGCACGCACGCTC
>JADGOK010000252.1 GCA_017882985.1 Acidimicrobiales bacterium | reverse complement strand
TGCTGCTCTTCTCGGGCATCGTCGTCCCGGCGACGTCGCTTCCTTCGTTCATCCAACGAATCGCGACGGCGCTGCCGTCGGGGGCGATGGCCGAAGGACTGCACCGGGTCCTGGGGCTCGGCCTCGCGCCAACGGGCGCGGACTGGACGTCACTCGCGGCGTGGGCGGTGCTGGCGCCGCTCCTCGCGGCGCGCACGTTCCGATTCGACTAGGCCGCGGTCTTCAGTTCCTTGATGCCGCTGATGAGCTGCTTGGTCGGGATCGCTCCGTAGTAGACCCGGGTCACGACACCCTGGGCGGTGACGAACACCGTCTCGGGGATCTGACCGAACTGGAAGATGCCGGTCGTCACGTTGCCCGAGGGATCAAAGATGACCGGAAAGCGGACGCCGTCCTTTCGAACGAACGTCCGGGCCGAAGAGAGTTTGTCGTTGGCGTCGACACCCATCACGACGACGGGGCTCTGATCGTGATGGCGCAGGTACGTCGCCACCTTGGGCATCTCGCTGCGGCACGGTCCACACCAGCTGGCGAAGAAGATGAGCACGCCGGGATGACCGGTCGCCCAGGGCGCACGATGCTTCTCGCCGTTCAGTCCGCTCACGTAGAAGCCCTTGACCGTTGAACCCACGAGGGCGTTGTTCGCCTTGGGCGCCCCCCCCGTGAGTATCGACACGACGACGATGAGCGCAACCGCGATCACCGTGCCAATACCGAGTGAGACGAACATCATGGGTGACGGGTGTCCCCGTTGCGCCTTAGTGGAATCGGACAAGAACGTCCACCGCCATCAGGACGAACAGGGCCGTGAGGTACGTGATGGAGAAGTGAAAGAGACGCATCGCTTCAGCCACGTCGGCCTTGCCGTCGACGGCGTGGCGGTAGAGGCGCAACGCGTAGAAGGTGAACAGTCCCCCGAGCACCGTCGCCGAAAGCGCGTAGACCCATCCCAAGTGAGCGACCGGCCCAATAAAGACCGTGAGCGCCCACAAGATCACCGAATAGACCAGTATCTCCAGCGTGGTTCGACGCAACGACGCGACGACCGGCATCATCGGCACGTTGGCCGCGTGGTAGTCGTCGCGATAGCGAACGGCCAGCGCCCAAAAGTGCGGCGGGGTCCACAGGAAGATGACCAGGAACAACAGCACCGGTGTCCAGGTCAGTGAGTTGGTGACGGCCGCCCACCCGACAAGCACCGGCACGGCACCCGCGGCGCCGCCGATCACGATGTTCTGCTTGCTGCGTCGCTTCAACCAGAGCGTGTAGACGAAGACGTAGAACGCCGTCGCCGAAAGGGCCAGCCACGCCGACAACGGGTTCACCCAGATCGCGAGAACACCGAAGGCGACGATCTCCAACATTGAGGCGAAGATGGTCGCTGCCCTCGGCGTCATCACGCCGGTAACGAGAGGACGCTTCTTCGTGCGCTGCATCACCGCGTCGATGTCTCGGTCAATCACCATATTGAAGGCGTTGGCGCCGCCGGCCGCCAACGTGCCACCGATGAGCGTCGTGACGATGAGCAAGAGCCCAGGAACGCCGTTCGCCGCCACGACCATCGTGGGGACGGTCGTGACGAGCAGCAGCTCGATGATTCGTGGTTTGGTGAGGGCGACGTAACCCTTGAGGACCTCCGTCGTGGAACGTGGAACGGCGGCCGTGATTGTCATAGCGGGCATTCTAGAAGCCGCGCCATTCCCTAGGCTGCAGAAGTGACCTCCTCGCCGCGCCGTCCTGTCTCGGGCCCGGTATTTCGCTGGTTTGCCTTCACGTCCTTCCTCTCGATGATCGTCATCGTCCTCTCGGGAGCCGCGGTGCGGCTCACCGGATCGGGCCTCGGATGCCCCGATTGGCCCACCTGCTTTCACAACCGCATCAGTGGATCATGGAGCATTCACCCCTTTATCGAGTACACCAATCGCATCGTCACCGTCACGCTCGTCCTCGTGAGTGCCGCTACCTTCGTCGCGGCTCTGGTGCGCCAACCGCGTCGCCAGGACCTCGTGTTCCTCTCGGGACTCTTGATTCTCGGCGTGGTCGCCGACGCGATGCTCGGCGCGTTCGTCGTCTACAGCAAATTGAATCCGTGGTTGGTCTCGCTGCACATGCTGCTCTCCCTGTCCATGGTGGTGGTCGGTGCGGTGCTCTACCACCGCTCGAAGTACGTCTACGGACCCGGCGCGCGCGCCGACGTTCGAGACCCTCACTTTCGCCTCATCGCCCGATTGCTGTGGATCCCCTTCGGGGCCCTGTTGATCGCGGGCACGATCACCACGGGCTCCGGTCCCCACGCCGGCTCTTCCCAAGGTCAGTTGCGCGCCAAGCGGCTCCCGTTCGCGCTCTTCGACGCCACGTGGGTGCATTCGGTCGCGGCGGTGTTGTTCATCGGCCTCGTGACCGGTCTGCTGTTCGCCGTATGGAAGAGCGGTGTCCCCGAGGCGCTGAGGCTCGGCGTCCGGCGCCTCGTGATCATCTCGTTGATCCAAGCCGGTATTGGAGTGAGCCAATTTCTCACTCATTTGCCGGCCCTGCTCGTCGAACTGCACGTCGCGGGCGCGGTGTCGCTCACCATCGGCGTCACCCAGTTCCATCTGCGCCAAACGGCCCACGACCGCGAACCTGGAACGAAAGGGGTTGCGGCGTAAGGGTTTACGTTAGGCCCTTTGGCCCTAGTGGTCAGCGGACGCTCCATGCAACACTATTGAAATCACTGGATCTGGAAGATAGGGGATAACTATGGGCTGGCTTTGGTCCTGGGCGGCGATATTTCCGCTCGACAACCTCGGACATTACATTCACTGGCATTTCATCTTGATTAGCCGGTCGAATCTGATCGTCATCATCCTCATGGTGCTGACGTTCTTGGCCGCGCTGTTCCTGCCATTCCCCGGACGTAGCTCTCGGAAGGAGAACAAGTGAGTACC
>JADGOK010000014.1 GCA_017882985.1 Acidimicrobiales bacterium | reverse complement strand
GGACTCCTGGGGCTGCTCGACGACTACCTCGCCATTCGCAACGCCCGTAACCTCGGTCTCAACAAGCGAGGAAAGCTCGCCGGGCAACTCCTTATCGCCGCCGTCTTCGCGACGCTCTCGATCTACTGGGTGCACACGTCAACCAATCTGTCGTTCACGCGATCGTCCCTGCCGGGTTGGAACCTCACGGTTGCGGGGTGGATGCTGCTCGCGATCGTGGTCATCATCGCCACGTCCAACGCCGTGAACCTGACCGACGGCCTTGACGGTCTCGCCGCGGGCTCCTCCACGTTCTGTTTCGGCGTGTTGTCGATCATCGGCTACTGGCAGTTCCGCCATTTTGCGATCTACCACCTCCAAGCATCACTGGACCTGGGGCTCGTCGCCGTGGCGCTCGTGGGTGGATGTCTCGGTTTCCTCTGGTGGAACGCGGCGCCGGCGAAGATCATCATGGGCGACACCGGTTCGCTGGCGGTCGGTACGGGACTCGGCGCGCTGTGCCTGTTGATGAACCTCGACCTCTTGCTACCCGTACTCGGCGGCCTCTTCGTCGCCGAGACGGCGTCGGTCATCCTGCAAGTAGTGAGTTTTCGGCTCTTCGGTCGACGAATCTTTCGTATGGCGCCGTTTCACCACCACTTCGAACTGCGCGGTTGGCCCGAGACGACCGTGATCATTCGATTCTGGATCCTGGCGGGCCTGCTCGCGGCGCTCGGCCTGGGGATTTTCTACGGCGACTTCTTGAAGATCGCCAAGGTGGTCTAGCGATGGCGAACGCCACACGCCTACCCAAGAGTCGCGAAAGTCGCCCGGCGCCGGAGAACTCCTCACGACTGCGAGGACTCCTCCAGCCTCTGCCGCGCGGGAACTTCGCCGGACGTATGGTGCTGCTCGTGACCACCCTGTTGGTGGCGTTCGGTACGGTGGCGGTCGCCAGCGCCAGTGAGGGCCAGGCGGCGGCGAACGGTGGCTCGACGTGGAGCATCGTGGTCCACGATGTGGTGTACCTCGGTTTTGGCCTCTTCGCGCTGTACGTGGTCGCGCGAATTCGCCTCGACCAACTGGTGCGCAAGGCGCCCCTGCTGATCGGCGTCGGTCTCGCCCTCTTGCTCTGCGTGAAGGCCGTCGGCGTCTCCGCCAACGGCGGCAAGCGCTGGCTCAACTTGCACGCGATCTTCCTCCAGCCCTCGGAACTGTTCAAACTCGCCACCGTGGTCTTCATCGCGTGGCTCGTACTGCATCACCACGACAAACTCGACAATTGGAAGCAATTGGCGTTGTGGACCCTGCCGATAACCGTGGGCGGACTCTTGATCGTGATCGAGCCCGACATCGGCACTTCCTCGGTCGTCTTCGCGGTGGCCTTCGTGATGCTGGCCGTTGCGGGCCTTTCGCGACGACTCCTCAACCGCTCGATGCTCTTGGGTCTGGCGGCCTTTGGGGCCTACATGTTCTACAAGCCCTACTCGGCGCGGCGATTCTTTTCGTTCCTCCATCCCAACCAGAACCTGCTCGCCAGCGGCTACCAGCTGTGGCAATCGAAGATCGGCCTCGGCGCGGGCGGGCTGACGGGCCTGGGCCTCGGTCACAGTCGCGAGAAGTGGGGGTTTCTGCCCAATCCCCATACCGACTTCATTTTCACCATCATCGGCGAGGAGATGGGCCTCATCGGGACTCTCACCGTTCTGGGTCTCTTCGTCTGGTTCCTCTTCGCCGCCACGCGCGTGGCCCAGCAGTGCACCAATGAGGTCTACCGCCTCATTGCGGTCGGTATCACGACATGGATCGTGCTCGAAGCGGCGATCAACATCGCGTCGGTCGTGGGGGGTTGGGCGGTGACGGGAATCCCACTGCCGTTCTTCTCCTACGGTGGCACCGCGCTCATCACCGAACTCGCCGCCGTGGGATTGCTGTACAACATCGCTCACGACACGTCGCGGTCGGGCGACGTCACGATTCGCGCCCACGCTGCGCGCGGGTCACGCGCGCCGGTCAGTCGACGATTGCCACCGAGGTCCCCGCGCAGTTCGAGCCGACAGTCCCGCGATAGTCGCCAGGGGTACTAGTGGCGGGCCCTATCGTCATCACCGGCGGGGGCACGGGCGGTCACGTCTTTCCGATGCAGGCCATTGCCGAACAGCTGGTGGCGCGCGGCGTCGCCCCCGGACAACTTCGATTCGTCGGTAGTCGTCGCGGTCAGGAGGGCACGCTGCTCGGTGGCGGGCCCGTGGCGTTGACGTTGCTCCCCGGACGAGGCCTTCGACGCGCCTGGTCCTTGGGGGCCGTCGTCGCGAACACCGGCGCCGTCGTTGGCCTGTTCGCGGCCGTGCTCGTCGCGCTGTGGCGCGTCGGCACGTGGCGTCCGTCGGTCGTCGTGTCCGTCGGCGGGTACGCCTCGTTCGCCGTAGCCCTCGCCGCCGTACTCTGGCGTCGCCCACTCGTGCTCGTCGAGCTCGACGCGACCTCGGGAGCGGCGCATCGTCTGCTGGGCCGATTCGCCACGCGCCACTGCACCGCGTTCCCCTCGAACGACGCGCACGCGGTCGTGACCGGAGCACCACTGCGCGACGCGATCGTCGAACTCGATCGGTCGCCCCACGCGCGCGCAGTGCTTCGCGCGCAAGAGCAACCTCCCGTCGAGTCCTCGCGTCGAGTGGTGGTCGTGATGACCGGCTCACTCGGCGCGCAAAGTGTCAATCGTGCCGTCACTGAGCTCGCCCGACTGTGGACCGATCGCCGTGACGTCACGTTGGTGCACGTGACGGGTCGACGCGACTTCGATTCCGTCGTCGCGTCGCGACCGGCAACCACCGGTCTCGACTACCGCGTCGAGGCCTTCGGCGATATGGCGACGTTGTGGGCCCTGTGCGACGTGGCACTCTGTCGAGCGGGCGCGACGACGGTCGCCGAACTCTGCGCGCTCGGTATTCCCGCGATACTGGTGCCCCTGCCCGGTGCGCCGGGCGATCACCAGACGAAGAACGCGAGAGCCGTTGTCGCGGCGGGCGGTGCGCGCCTGGTTCGCGATGACGAGTGCCGTGCGTCGACCCTCGCCGCGCTCCTCGACGAGATGCTCGAGAGTGACACGTTGTTCGCGATGTCCGCGGCCGCGGCGTCGCTCGGACGACGTGACGCGGCGGCCGCGATCGCGCGTGAGGTTTGCGACGTCGGGGGAGTGTCGTGAGTACCTTCGCGCCGAGTACGCGCGTGCACGTCGTGGGCGTCGGCGGCGCGGGCATGAGCGGCGTGGCGCGCCTACTCGTCGAGATGGGTTGCTCGGTGAGTGGCAGTGACGAACACGATTCGCCGGTACTGCGTGAACTGCGTGACGCGGGCGTTCTCGTGTTCGTGGGCCACGACGCGTCCCAGGTCGGTGACGCCCAGGTCGTGCTCTGGTCACCGGCGATCGACCTCGGCAACGTTGAACTGGTACGTGCACGGGAACTCGGCGTCACGATGATGGCGCGTGCGCAACTGTTGGCCGAGCTCGCTCGTCAGCAGCCCGTCATCGGACTCACCGGTACGCACGGCAAAACCACGGCGACGTCGATGATGGTGCACGTCCTTGCCGCGGCGCATCGCGACGATTCGCGTCTCCTCGGCGCCGAGGTCCGTGGCGTGGGAGCCAACGGACATTGGGGTCACGAGTCACTGATTCTCGAAGTCGACGAGAGTTACGGTTCGTTCGCACTGCTCAGCCCGAGTGCACTCGGACTCTTGAACGTCGAGGCCGATCACCTCGATCACTACGAGACCCTCGACGCGCTCGAGGCGGCGTTCGTGAGCCTGATCGAGCGAACGCCGGGTCCGGTCGTCGCGTGGGGCGATGACGAAGGAGCGCGGCGCGTCGCGGGCAAGGCGCTGCGCGAGGTCGTACTCGTGGGCCGGACCGACCGCGACCCTTGGCGAGTCCTCGACCAACGTACCGAACGAGGACGCAGTTCGTTCACGTTGCGTGGTCCGAACGGTGACCTCGAGTTGGTGCTCGCCGTCACCGGCGCCCACAACGTCGCCAACGCCGCCGTGGTGGCGGTTCTCGCGCTCGAACTCGGTGTCGCCGCGTCGGACGTGGCGTCGGGTCTCGGTCATTTCCGCGGGGTTCCACGGCGCTTCGAGCTACTCGGTCAGTGGCGGGGTGTTGACCTCTACGAGGACTACGCCCACCTTCCCGGCGAGATCAGCGCGACGCTCGCGACATTGCGCGCCCTCGGGTACGAACGCGTCACCGCCGTGTTCCAACCGCACCGCGCGACCCGCACGCTTCGCCTCGCGACAAGTTTCGCGACGTCGTTTGACGACGCGACCAACGTGGTGGTGACCGACATCTACCTCGCGGGCGAGGCGAATCCCACCGGCGCGACCGGTGAGGCGGTGGCCGACGCCCTCAGGGACCTCGATCCACGTCGTCACGTCTTCTACGCTGCGACGTTCGAAGAGGTCGCGGCGTCGCTCGAAGAACTCCACGACGAGAGCGACGTCGTCATCCTGCTCGGCGCGGGCGACGTCGCCGCGGTCGCTACGCAACTACGTTGGGGAGTGAGCCCATGACTCTGGAGGCGCTGCTCGGCGCGGGCGCCGGTCGCGTCCAAGAGCACGCGCCGTTCGGCGCGCGTACGACGTACCGGGTCGGGGGGACGGCGCGGGCACTCGTGACACTCGCCAACGCACGCGACCTCGACGAATTGGGTCCGCTCGTCGAAGCGAGCGATCGCGACGTCGTGGTACTGGGCAACGGTTCGAACCTGCTCGTCGCCGACGGGGAGCTCGACGTCGTCGTGGTGCGACTCGTCGGTGACTTCGCTGAACTGTCGTGGCGCGACGAAGAGAACGAGGTGCTCGTGAGCGCGGGCGCCGGTCTCGACCTTCCCGTCGCCGCGCGACGTCTCGCGGGCGAGGGCATCGTGGGCTTCGAATGGGCGGTCGGCGTGCCGGGCACCTTCGGCGGTGCCGCGGTGATGAACGCGGGCGGTCACGGCTCGAACATGGCCGCGAGCGTCGTCCAGGTGCGCACGTGGCGCGCCGGCCAGTCGCGCAACTGGCATCTTGGCGACCTGGACTACGGGTACCGCACGAGCGCGCTGCCCCGGGGTGAACTGGTGACCGGCGTCACGTTGTCACTCACGCGTGGCGACCCGAGCGCTGCTCGTGAGCAATTGAGCGAGATCGTCCGCTGGCGCCGAGAACACCAGCCCGGCGGCGCCAACGCGGGCAGCGTCTTTCGAAATCCCCACGGCGACCACGCGGCGCGCCTCATCGAGGCGGCGGGTTGCAAGGGCCTGCGCGTTGGCAGCGCCGTCGTCTCGGAGAAGCACGCGAATTTCATCATCGTCGATCTCGCCGGCCGCGCCCAGGACGTCTATGAGTTGCTGCGAACCGTTCGCGAGCGGGTCCTCACGTCGTCGGGGATCGAGCTGGTGCTGGAGCACCACCTCATTGGTTTCGGGGTCGACCCGTGAGTCGCCGTCGACCGGTCAACGACGCGCCACCGAGAGCGCGTGCGGGAACGACGCGTCCCGCGTCGAGCCCCCGCGCCGCCACGGTGGCGTCCAAGCGCGAACGAACGGCGCGGCCCAGGAAGGATCGAGTGAAGCGGCGTCTCCTCGGTCCGTTCGCCAAGATCATCATTGCGGTCGGGGTGCTCGCGACCACGGTCGGGCTCGCGAGCGAGTGGGCGTTGCACCAGCCGTTCCTCTCGGTCCAACACGTTCGGGTGATCGGGCTACGCCACGAGAACGCCCCGAGCGTGCTCGCGGCGTCGGGACTCGCGAGCCACCCGGCGATGATCGACCTGAAAACCTCGACGATCGAGCAACGTCTGTCGTCGTTCGCCTGGATCAAGAACGTCACGGTCGTCAAGCACTGGCCGAGCTCGGTCGTCCTGACGGTGCACGAGCGCCGGCCGGTGGCGGTCGCCTTTGACGCCCTGCACCAGTTGCACTACGTCGACGTGACCGGCCACGACCTCGGCGCCGCGCCGGCCGCGGTAAACCTTCCCACGCTCGTCTACGCGAGCGCCGCCAACAAATCCTGGCCCCTTCTGCACGCCGGACGCTCCACGGCCTTCGTCGCCAGCCAACTACCGAGGGCCTTCGCGGCCCAAGTCAGCGTGATCAGCGAGAACGCAGCGGGTGTCGTGTCGCTGCACCTGACGACGCCGGTCAACTTCATTCTCGGCCCGCCGACCAACCTTCGGGCCAAGTTCGTTTCGATCGCTTCGGTGATTGCCCACAGCACGTTGGTGGCGGGTGACGTCGTCGACGTCTCGGTACCCGGAGCGTTGGCCGTGACGGGGCCAGCCCTCAAGTGAGCCGTGCCATTTGACCATTAACTAGGGGGTGACTAGCCTTCAGTGACATTTTGATCGCAAGAATCGTGACCCCCGCTGGCGGTGGGACACAATAGAAGAGTCAACCCAAGGGGAGTTCATGAGTCTTAGCCAAGGTAACTATCACGCCGTAATAAAAGTTATCGGTGTGGGTGGCGGCGGTGTCAACGCGGTGAACCGGATGATCACCTCGGGCCTTCGTAACATCGAATTCATTGCGGCCAACACTGACGCCCAAGCGTTACTCCTGAGCGAAGCGGACCTCAAACTCGACATCGGCCGCCAATTGACGCGCGGACTGGGTGCGGGCAGTGACCCCGAGATCGGCCGCCAAGCGGCCGAGGATCACCGCGCGGAGATCGAAGAGGCCCTGAAGGACACCGACATGGTCTTCATCACCGCGGGCGAGGGTGGCGGCACGGGCACCGGCGCCGCCCCGGTCGTGGCGGACATCGCGCGCTCCATGGGCATACTCACCATCGGCGTCGTGACGCGCCCGTTCTCCTTTGAGGGCAAGCGTCGCGCGACCCAGGCCGAGAAGGGCATCGAGGCGCTGCGTGGCAAGGTTGACACGCTCATCGTCATCCCCAACGATCGCCTGCTCTCGGTGACCGCGGCCGACACGTCGATGCTCGAGGCATTCAAGATCGCCGACGACGTACTGCTGTCGGCGGTGCGGGGCGTGACCGACCTCATTACGGTGCCCGGTCTCATCAACACCGACTTCGCCGACGTCAACACCATCATGCGCAACGCGGGCACCGCGATCATGGGGGTGGGCCAGTCGACGGGCGAGGGCCGCGCCGTGAACGCAGCGCGCGCCGCCATTACGTCACCACTGCTCGAGGCGTCCATCGACGGGGCGCGAGGGATCCTGATGAATATCGTCGGCGGATCGGGCGTCACGCTCACCGAAGTCACCGACGCCGCCAACATCATCCATTCGGTCGCCCATCCCGACGCCAACATCATCTTCGGCAGCGTGATCGACGACTCCATTGGTGAGGCGGTGCGCGTGACGGTGATCGCGGCCGGCTTCAGCAGCGATCCTCGACCGAAGAACGCGCCGACGACGGTCGCGACACCGGTGATGACCGAGGGACCGCGCAGCGACATCTTTGCCAGTCCCACCAACGACGACTTCTTTGACGTCGGTGGCGATGACGACCTCCCCAGCTTCCTTCGCTAGCGACGAACTGGTCCAGCGCGTCGCGGCGAACCTCGCCGCCATTCGACGTCGCGTGACGGCCACCGGGCGAGTGCTCGAGAGCGTGCGCATCGTGGCGGTAACCAAGACCTTCCCGGCGTCGCTCGTGCGTGCCGCCGCGGCCGTGGGACTCGACACGTTGGGCGAGAACTACGTCGACGAACTCGAAGAGAAGCGTCGCGCGACCGCCGACTTGGCGCTTCGTTGGCACTTCCTCGGCGCTCTGCAGTCCAACAAGATTGCCCGGATCGCCGCCGCCAGTGACGTGGTCTGTGGAGTGTCGAGGCTGAAAGAGCTCGAGAAGATCGTCACGCACCACCCGGGCATGGCGATTTACGTCGAAGTCGACCACACCGGTGAGCCGCAGAGGAACGGTGCGTCGCCCCGTGAGGTCGAAGGACTGGTGCGCCGTGCGCGCGACCTGGAACTGGACGTGCGCGGTCTGATGACGGTGGCTCCGGCTGATCCGGGTGCCGCTCGACACGCCTTTGGCGCAACGGCGGCCCTCGCGGACGATCTGGGGCTCATTGAACGCTCCATGGGCATGAGCGACGATCTCGAGGTCGCGCTGGAGTGCGGGTCGACCGAAGTGCGTCTCGGCCGCGCACTGTTCGGGCCTCGGGAAGCCCCTTGACGGGCCTGAGTAACATGGTCCAGAGCGCTAGAGCCGTGAGGAGACTTTCATGAAAGAACGGATGCGCAAGGCACTGGGATTCCTGGGCCTCATCGAGGACGAGTACGGAGAGTACGCCACCAGCGTGCCGACCCGTCCGTTCACGGACCAGCCCGAGTACGACGAAGAGCCCGAGTGGTCGCCGCCGCCCACGAGTAGCGGCGCGCGCCCCTTCCCGACGACGACCTCGGCGACCGGACCGGTCCGACCGTCCTCGCCGTTGCCCCAACGTCCCGCGCCGATCTCCGTGATCGACGGGCAGAACCAGCCGGCGCGGATGCGTCCGATGCCGAGCAACCGGATCCGCACCCTCGCGCCCTCGCAGGACCAAGAGGTCGCTCTGTTCTTTCCCACGGAGTACAACGAGTCACGCCGCCTCACCGACTTGCTGCGCAGTAATCGGGCGGTCCTACTGAATGTGAGCGATCTCGACGCCGAGGTCGCGCGTCGGGTCGTCGACTTCGCGTCGGGCACGATCTACGCGCTCAACGCGAAGATCGAGCGACTCGCCCAGGGCGTCTACCTGGTGCTACCCCAGGGCACCCACGTCGGTTCGGAAACCAAGGAACGACTGCGAGCGTCGAACTTTCGATCGCTCGATCACGCATGAACCTGCTGCACACCTTGATTCAGTTGTACATCTTGGTGATCGTGGCCAGTGCGCTGCTGAGTTGGTTTCCCCCCTCGACGAGCGCGGGGGGACTCGCGACGACCCAGCGCGTGCTGCGCA
>JADGOK010000251.1 GCA_017882985.1 Acidimicrobiales bacterium | reverse complement strand
GACAAGACGACGTTCCAGGGTCGCGCCGCGGTTGAAGACGAGCGTCGCCGCGGCGTCGCGCGACTCTTGACCGGGCTCATGACGGACAGTCGTCAGCCATTGCGCGACGGTGGGGAGGTGTTCATCGACGGTCGGTCGGTCGGCGTGCTCTGCTCGGGCAACTTCTCACCCGTCCTTGGCTGCGGGATCGGGATGGGACTGTTGACGGGTGAGCTCGAGGCGGGCGCGCCGGTTTCAGTCGAACTGCGCGGTCGTGAAATACCCGCCACGGTGTGCGCCCTACCCTTCGTACGAAAGGCTCGTTGACGTGGCTGACTATCTGCCCCACACCGCGAGTGAAGTCGAGCAGATGCTGCGCTTCATCGGGATGGACTCGCTCGATCAACTCTTCGCCCACATCCCCGCCGCGGTGCGCCTCACGCAGGGCCTCGACCTGGCGCCGGGAATGAGCGAGCCCGACGTGGCGGCCGACTTCGAGCGCTTCGCGCGGGCCAATCGGGCGGGGACTGTTGACATGACCTGTTACGCCGGCGCAGGTTCCTACGACCACGAGGTGCCGGCGGTCGTCAAGATGCTGGGATCGCGCTCGGAGTTCGTGACCGCCTACACGCCCTATCAGCCCGAAGTCGCCCAGGGCGTCTTGCAGGCTATCTTCGAGTTCCAAACGTTGATCTCTCGCCTCAGTGGACTGCCGATCGCCAACGCGTCGCTCTACGACGGTGCGACGGCGATGGTCGAGGCACAGAATCTGGCCGCCGGTGCGACCAACCGTTCCAAGATGGTGGTCTCTTCGGGAGTCCATCCTCACTGGCGAGCGGTGGCGCGCACGTTCGCCCTCGGCACCGGTCACGAGATCGTCGAAGTGCCCTTGAAGGACGGCGTGACCGATTGGGACAGTGTCGACGCCACGGGCGCCGCCGCGATCGTCGCCTCCTACCCGAACTACTTGGGCGTCGTCGAAGACCTCTCGGTGGCCAAGCAATTGGCCGTCGCCAACGACGCGTTACTCCTGCTGGGTGCCGACCCGGTCGCCGCCGGCGTGTTGAAGAGCGCGGGACAGTGGGGAGCCGACGTCTTCGTCGGTGAAGGTCAACCTTTCGGCACGCCGCTGGCCTTCGGAGGGCCGTACCTGGGACTCTTCGCGTGCAGCATGGACCAGATTCGGCGCCTACCCGGGCGCATTGTCGGCGAGACCATTGACTCGAACGACCGGCGCTCGTTCGTCACGACACTTCGGGCACGCGAGCAGGACATCCGTCGCGAGAAGGCGACGTCCAATGTCTGTACGAACCAGACCCTGATGGCCATTACCGCGGCGATCCAGCTCGGATGGCTCGGGACCTACGGGTTGCGCGAAGTGGCGACGCGCTGCGCGCAGGGTGCCCATGTGCTCTACGACGAGTTGCTCTCGATTGGCGGCGTCGAGGCCGTATCGAGCCAGCCGTTCTTTCGCGAGTTCGCCATTCGCGTTCCCGAGAGCGCCGCGCTCGTACTGCACGACATGGCCGAAGAAGGCGTACTCGGGGGATTGAGCGTCGCGGCGCTGACGCAAGGTCCCGACCTGTCCATTGGCGACGACATCGATCGAGTGATGCTCGTCACCGTCACCGAGCGGCGAACGAGGAGCGAGCTCGACCACTACGTCAACGTGATGCGAAAGGTGGTGGCGTAATGGTGCGCAGCGCTGCACCCGGTGGTCGCGCCGCTTCGGCGCCACTTCTCGGTCACGAGATCGAGCCGACAATCTTCGAGTTGTCGGTCGCCGGACGGGCCGCGTACCAACTGCGCACGACCGGCGTGCCGGCGACGCCGCTCGAGGTCTTGATCCCCCCGGCGCATCTCAATCCCCACGTCGTTCCTCTCGCCGAGGTGTCCGAACGCGACCTCGTGGCGCATTTCACACGTCTGTCGCACCGTCAATTCTCGGTGGACCTCGGAATGTATCCGCTCGGATCGTGCACGATGAAGTACAACCCGAAGTTTTGTGACGCGGTCGCGGCCGATCCCGGTCTCAACTCGGTGCACCCCGGCGCGCCGGGCGAACTGACCCAGGGCTGGCTCGAGCTACTGGTCACGCTCGAAGAGACGCTGTGCACGATCACGGGCATGAGTGCCGCGACGCTGCAGCCCGCCGCTGGCGCCGCCGGCGAGTTGACCGGTCTCTTGTTGATGCGCGCATTCCATTCCGCGAACGGTGACGCCCGCCGGCGAGTGCTCATTCCCGACTCGGCACACGGCACGAATCCCGCGTCGGTGACCCTGGGTGGTTACGAGGTGACGACCATACCGTCGAACGCACGAGGGCTCGTCGACCTCGACGCGTTGAAGGCTGCGCTCGGACCCGACGTCGCGGGCATCATGTTGACCAATCCCAACACGGTTGGACTGTTCGAAGAAGAGATCGTCGAGATCGCGACCGCGGTACACGACGTTGGCGGCCTCTTGTACTACGACGGCGCCAACCTGAACGCGATCCTTGGTGTCGTTCGTCCCGGCGACATGGGTTTTGACATCGTGCACATGAACCTGCACAAGACGTTCGCCACCCCCCACGGCGGGGGAGGACCCGGCGCGGGTCCCGTGGCGGTCTCAGCCCGTCTGGCGGAGTTCCTCCCCGGTCCCAAGGCGACGCGGATGGATAACGGCACGTTCGATTGGGTAGCGCCATCGCGGTCCATCGGGCGCGTGCACGGCTGGCACGGCAACGCCATGGTGCTCGCGCGAGCGCTCGCGTACATCGAAGTCCACGGGGGCGACGGCTTGAAGCGCGTGGCTGAGCGCGCCGTGTTGAACGCGAACTGGCTGCGCCGGCGTCTCAGTGACACGTTGCCGGCGGCGTACGACCGAACCTGCATGCACGAGTGCGTCCTTACCGCGACGCCACTGAAGGCGAAGTACGGCGTGCGTGGTCTTGACGTCGCCAAGGCGCTGCTGGA
>JADGOK010000250.1 GCA_017882985.1 Acidimicrobiales bacterium | reverse complement strand
ATTTCCAGGGGCTCGGAGAGCCCCTGGAAATCGTCGTTGCGCCAGTTGCGGCGAAACAAGGCGTCGATGATCGCGCTCGTGGTCATACTGCTCGTCGTGACGGTGTGTCTGTTGGCGCCGGTGTACTCCGGCCTCATTGCTCATACCAACCCCTTCGTCTCCAACCTGAACGGCACGTTTCGCATGAACGGTAAGACCATCAGCGTGATGCAGGCGAACACCCAGGGATTGGGTCTCGGCGTGACGCCCGTCGGGCCGACGTGGAACTTGTCGCACTACTTTCTCGGCGCCGACCAACAGGGCCGCGACGTCTTCGCGCGCCTCTTGTACGGGGGACGGTCGAGCCTGTTGATCGGGACCGTCTCGGCGCTCATCTGTTGCTTCGTCGCTTCCGTGCTCGGCCTCCTGGCGGGCTACTTCGGAGGCGCCATTGATTGGGTGCTGTCGCGGGTGTTCGACATCCTGTGGGCGTTTCCGGTCTACCTCCTCGCCATTTCACTCTCGGTCATTCTCTTGACGAGCGGCATCAACGTCGGCTTCATCCACATCGGTCCAGGTTCGCTGCTCCTGCCGATCCTGATCATCGCCGCCGTCTACGTCCCCTACGTCGCGCGGCCACTGCGCGGGATTGTCCTGTCGCTCAAGGAACGAGAGTTCATCCAGGCCGCGATCGGGTCGGGCGCGTCGGATTGGCGGATCTTGACCCGCGAGATCTTTCCCAACGCCGCGCCGAGCGTCATCGTCTTCTTCCCCCTGATGGTCGCCTTCAACATGTTGACCGAATCGGCGCTCTCTTTCCTCTCCATCGGTGTCCAGCCCCCGTCGGCGAGTTGGGGAACGATCATCAATGACGGACTGGGCCTGCTCTACACGCGCCCGGCGGTGGCGATGGCGCCCGGTATCGCCATCGTGATCAGTGCGGTCGCGCTCAACATCCTCGGTGACGGTGCGCGCGACGCCTTCGACCCGAAGGCCAAGTTGCGGGGATCGATCTAGATGCTCTCGTTCTCGATCCGCCGGTTCATCTCCGCGGTCCTCGTCCTCTTTTCCATCAGCGTGCTGGTCTTTCTCATCTTCTTCGCCACTCCGGGGGTCGACCCCGCGGCGCGCATCGCGGGGCGCAGCGCCACCCCACAGGTCGTCGCGCAAGTGCGCCACGAGTTCGGTCTCGATCGTCCGCTACCGGTACGGTACGCACTCATGATGGAGCACCTCTTCATCAAGCACGACTTGACGTCGTACGAGAACCCCGGTGTTCCGGTGATCCCTCAGGTGCTCCAGGCGGCGCCGGTCACCCTGTCGCTCGTGCTCGGCGCGGCCGTGATCTGGATGGTCGTGGGCGTGCTGGGTGGTGTTATCGCCGCGGCCAATCGGGGAAAATTCATCGATCCGCTGATCATGTTCTTCGGCATCGCGGCGGTGTCGGTGCCGGCCTACTGGTTGGGCGAAGTGGTGAACCTGATAACGCAAAGTAAATTCCATTCATCGCTCTTTTCGTGGGTGCCCGCCGGGGGTTACGTCTCGCCCTGGACCAACCCGTTGGAATGGGCGCTACACCTCTTGTTCCCCTGGCTGACGTTGGCGGCCCTCTACGCCGGCATCTACGCGCGGGTCCTGCGCGCCGAACTGGTGAACGCGCTGAATGAGGATTACGTGCGTACCGCGCGCGCCAAGGGACTTTCGGAGCGCCGCATCCTGATGCGCCACGCGCTTCGCTGTTCGCTGATTTCTATCGTGTCGTTGTTCGGTCTGGACTTCGGGGCACTGATCGGCGGCGCCGCGTTGTTGACCGAGGTGGTCTTCGGACTACCCGGGGTCGGTCAACTCACGTACATCTCGCTCCAGAGCCTCGACCTGCCGGTGATTATGGCCTGCGTCATGTACGGCGCGTTCTTCGTCGTGCTCGCCAACGCGGTCGTCGACATCCTCTACGCCTACCTCGATCCGCGGGTGCGCCTTGCCAAGTAACGCCACTCCCGCGTCGGACGCCGTACTGCGCGTCAGCGATCTGCGCGTCTCGTTCGCGACCCGCCAGGGCAACGTCCAGGCCGTCGACGGCCTCTCCCTCGACGTCGGTCGCAAGGAGGTCGTCGGCATCGTCGGCGAGTCGGGCTCGGGCAAGAGCGTGGCGATGTACTCCATGCTCGGTCTCGTTCGCGACGCCAACGTGGCCATCTCGGGCAGCGTGCTGTTCGAGGGCCGCGAGATCCTGGGACTTTCGGACCGCGAACTGCAACCGATCCGCGGAGGGGAGATCGGCATGATCTTCCAGGACCCGATGACGGCGTTGACCCCCGTCTACACCGTGGGATGGCAGATCGTCGAACAGCTCCGGGCCCACACGGACATGAACAAGCAACAGGCGCAGGCTCGAGCGGTGGAACTCTTGGCCGAGGTCGGGATCCCCGACCCCAAGAGCCGAGTGGACCGCTACCCCCACGAATTCTCCGGCGGCATGCGCCAGCGCGTCGTGATTGCCATGGCGCTGTCGTGCAATCCCCGGTTGTTGATCGCGGACGAGCCGACGACCGCGCTCGACGTGACGACCCAAGCCCAGATCCTCGACCTGATGGAGAAGTTGCAGGGGACCTACGGTTCGTCGATCGTGATCATCACCCACGACATGGGTGTCATCGCCGAAATGGCCGATCGCGTCGTCGTCATGTACGCCGGTCGACCGGCCGAGATTGGCCCCGAACTCGAGGTGGTGCGTCATCCTCGCCACCCCTACACGTGGGGACTGCTCGGTGCCGTGCCGCGCGTGGACGCGAAGAGTCGTCGCCTGACGACCATTGCGGGTACCTCCATCTCACCGCTCGACGTGCCGGTGGGCTGCGCCTTCGCGCCCCGGTGCGAACACCGCATGGACGTGTGCGAGCAGCGACCGCTGATGCACGGCGACGGCGCGCACCAGGACGCCTGCTGGCTGAGCGACGAACAGCGCGTCGCGATACGG
>JADGOK010000249.1 GCA_017882985.1 Acidimicrobiales bacterium | reverse complement strand
GGAACCCACAACGTTCTCGCCGCGATCGTCGCGACCGGACTCGACATCGCGCTCGTGCACCTCGGCACGATGGGCGTCTACGGCTATGGATGGTCCGGATCGGCGCCGATCCCCGAGGGATACCTGACGGTCAAGGTGCCAACCCCCGACGGGGACATCAACCGTGAAATCCTCCACCCCGCGAATCCCGGTTCGGTGTACCACCTCACGAAGACCCTCGACCAGTTGCTCTTCGCCTTCTACGCCGCGAACGATCAATTGCGCATCACCGACCTGCACCAGGGGATCGTGTGGGGAACCCAAACGCCTCAGACCGCGCTCGACGAACGGCTGATCAACCGCTTCGATTACGACGGTGACTACGGCACCGTGCTCAACCGTTTCTTGATGCAGGCGGCGATCGGCCACCCACTGACCGTGCACGGCACCGGTGGTCAGACGCGTGCGTTCATCCACATTCGTGACACGGTGCGCTGCGTGCAGATCGCGTTGGAGAATCCGTCGGACCGTGGCGACAAGGTTATGGTGTTCAACCAGGTGACCGAGACGTACCGCGTTCGCGACCTCGCCGAACTAATCTCCAAGCTGACCGGCGCCACGATCGCCAACCTGCCCAATCCGCGACGCGAGGCGGTCGAGAACGACCTGAACGTGAGTCGCGACCAATTCATCGCGCTCGGACTCGACCCGACGTACCTGTCCGAGGGACTGCTCGAGGAGATCCGTGACGTCGCCCAGAAGTACGCGGACCGCGCCGACACCACCAAGATCATGGCCCGTTCGGTCTGGCGCAAGGGTATGGAGACGTCGCCCGACCTGATGGAGAGTTAGTCGTCGACTTGTTCTCGAGGGTCGCCGACGCGGTTGCGCGCGCGTTCGGGCGCGGCGTGTGAGAATTCCGTAATGGCCAAGATCTACGAATACAAACGCCACCCGCGCGCCGCCGAGCTCGAGGCGCACAGGCCCGTTAAAGCGGTGGACCTACGCCGCGTCAACCACCAAAACTTCTTCGTTCGCATGAACGCGCGCTTCGGTCTCAAGATCACGATGGTGGTCGGCACGATGTGGTGCGCGTACGCGTTCACGGTCATCGCGCTGTTCGCGTTGCCGTCGGCAATCAAGCAGGGCACGTACTTCGTGGTCGTGTGGCTGTCGAGCAGTTTCCTCCAGTTGGTGTTGTTGCCCATCATCATCGTGGGACAGAACATTCAGGCGACTGCGGCGGACAAGCGGTCCGAGGACACCTACAAAGACGCCGAAGCGGTCCTGAAGGAGGCCGAGGAGATCCAAAAGCACCTCCTCGCACAGGACCAGGCGATCTCGGACATCGTGGATCGTCTCGAGAAGATGATGAGCCACGAGGAGACGACGGGTTCAACGAGCGAACCCGGGTAGTAGACCGGTTCTCGTGAACAGCCAGGCGGCGGTGTCGATACTCTCGGCACTCAGCACGACGACCACCAACCCGATCGTCCACCAGGGCTCCGCACTGCCCGCCGCACGCGTGGTGATCATCGCGGTGCCGACGGTCGCCCTCACCGTGCTGTGGTGGCTGACGCGTCGCAGCGGGAAGAGAAACGGGCGCGCGTGAGCATTCCGTACGTCCCCCTCGACGAACGAGGATGGCGACTCGCGATGGGACTTCGCCCGCTGGACCTCGCCAACTGGCTCGAGGTCGACGACCGGCGCGAGGAGGAACTTTCGCTCAAGACGCGGCTGCTCCTCGAGCAGCCCGACGTCGTCGTCGCGACGCGCCGTGAAGGGGACGCGGCGAGCGCGGAACTGCTTGACGAGGTGGTTCAATCTCTTCGCACGTACCACCCGGAGTTGTCGAGCGACGTCTCGAGAGGCGAGCACGCCGTCGTGGCGGCCAGTCGATTGATCCAAGAGGATCTCTGTGTCCTGGTGCGCGACGACAGCTGGCGTTTGGCGGCGGCTTGCGTCTGTTTCCCGTCGCGCTGGAATCTCGCGAGCAAGATCGGCACCACGCTCGACGACATCCATGGACCGGTGCCTCTTTACGACGAGGAGTTGGCGCGACCGACGAATTCATTCTTCGATCGACTGAGGCCGGACCGCTCCTTCTGGCGACTCAACTGGACGCTGCTCGACAACGCGGATCTCTATCAACCGACGTCGCCTCGACGGAGCACTCAAGGCGGCCGGGACGACTGGTTCTTTCGCGTTGAACGTCAGACCCTTCGTCAACTCCCGCGTACCAACGCCGTTGTCTTCACAATCCGTACCTACGTGGCGTCGCTCGGAGCGATGATCGACGACCACGCCGAGTTCGGTGCACACCTGGTGCGCGCGATCGATGAGGCGCCCGCGACGATGCAGCAGTACAAGGGCTGGCACGGCGTGGCGCAGCAGCTGCGCGAGGCAATCGCCACTGGGTGACGTGACGGCACGGTGTTAGACCGTGATGGTGAAACTCTTCGTTCGATTCGCTGCGGTCGCCCTCGCCGCGACCTTCGCCACTGGATCGAACGCCCTGGCGTTGGGTCGCGACCCGGGCCTTCCCAATCCCGTGGCGACCCCCGGTGCCACCAACGCCCGAGTGACCCAAGCGACGATTCACTCGACGATCTGTGTTTCGGGTTACTCCTCGAGCGTCCGCCCGCCCGAGTCCTACACCCAGAAATTGAAGTACCACCAACTCGACACCGGCTACAACTTGCGTGGCGACACACGAGCGTCACACTATGAAGAGGACCATCTCATCCCACTGGAGGTCGGCGGCAGTCCGACCTCCATGAAGAACCTGTGGCCCGAGCCGTGGAACACGAAGTGGAACGCGGGCAAGAAGGACTCGCTCGAGAACACGATGCACCGGCTGGTCTGCTCGGGAGCGGTGTTGCTCGCGACAGCCCAGCGGGTCTTTGCGGCGAACTGGATCGTCGGCTATCAGCGCTACGTCGCCAGTTAGGACCTGATCAGGTCTCTCGCGATGGCGACCACTT
>JADGOK010000013.1 GCA_017882985.1 Acidimicrobiales bacterium | reverse complement strand
CCTCGTCCGACGGCATGGTCGCGTGGCCACCAAGAACGTGCTCGAGTACGCTGGCGCCCGAACCGTTGGGATGCTCGGCTTGGGAGACCTGCGCGAGTTGCAACGGGTCGCCCAAGAGAATCAGGTTTCGAGTGGCGTTGGTGGAGGCGACGGCGTCGGCCAAGGCGAGTTGACCCGCCTCGTCAATTACGAGGACGTCGACCGGAAAGGCCCGCAGTCCCGGCCGCGACCACAACCAGGTGGTTCCCGCGACCAAGTTGAAATCGGTGCTCTCGAGTTCAACGGCTTTAGGGTTGTAGCGAACCCCAGCGAGACCTCCGCCCTTGGGCTTCTGCCCCTGGCGCAGGATGCGAACGTGCGCCAGTTCACCCCTCTCGGCCAGCAGCTCGTGCACGGCTTCGAGCAGATTGTCGATCGCCGCGTGACTCATCGCGGTGATCCCGACGCGCTTTCCCAATTTCAACAAATGGGCGATGACGTGCGAACCGCTGTAGGTCTTCCCGGTGCCGGGAGGACCCTGCAACGCGACGTAGCTTTCGTCGAGATCACCCACCCATTCGAGAATCGACGTCAGGTCGTCCTGAAACACGCCGTCGCGCGGTCCTCGGTCGTTGACGAAGCGAGGCGTCGAGCGCGCGAGCAACGACATCGCGACGCGACGCACCGGATCGCCCTCGGTCGGCCTCAGCACCTGTTCGGCCATGTGAAACAGCACGCCCGGCTTCTCTCGTGACGAGACGTGGCTATTGATCGTGATCGTCGCGGGCAAATCAGCAGACTCGTCGTGACGCTCGCGCCACGTCATCGTCAACCGCCGGGCGCGCGGATCGAAGGCGGTGAGGTAGCCGTAGCCCTGCTCGACGCCGATGCCGGTGAACAAGACGCTGGTCTGCTTGTCAAATTTAGAATCCAGCTCTTGGGCCGGCCAAGTGAAGCTCGCCTTCTTCGTTTCGTTACCCGCCTTGTTCAATTGATTCTCTATCGGCGAAACCAGTGTCAGGTTCGCGATGAAGTCCGGTTCGCCGTAGAGCGTGGCGAAGTCGGCGGCGGCGGTCACGAACTTTGGCGTCATGTACGCGCTGCGCTCTCGGCGCCAGTAGTTGAGCAGGTCGCCCAGCAGGAACTCCGGACCCCCTTCGCCAAAGCGGCGAAGCCCTTCGACGAGTTGATCAGTGTCGAGCTCCACGTCGGGCGTCTCGAGGACGTCATCGCGCCACTCGAGATCGATCGGACGTTCTCCCACCAACCAATCCCGCAATGCCCTCGTCGCCCGCACGTCGTCGTCGTTGTACCCCGCGATGTTCTCGAGCAACTGGGGGTCGCGGGTCCTCATCCACGCCTCGTACTCCACGACGGCGCCCGCTCCCCCTTCAATGCCGCCACTGCGCTCGTATCGCGTCAGTCGCTCGAGATATTTCAGTCCGTACGACTCGGTCCCGACCTGGAGCGCGTTCTTTGCCACCACGTAGAGGTCAACGAAGAGCCCGCTGTCGGCGAGCTGTTGGAAGAGGCTCTCGCTCTCAGTTCCCCGGGTGAGGCGATCGAGCGACGAGCGTTCGGTGTGGTTGTAGTGGTACACGTGCATCTTTGGGTACGCGCGTCGCCGCGAGGCGAAGAACTCCACGAGGTCCCTGATCATCGTGGCCTGTTCGTCGAGGCCGTGCGCCCACCGCGCGTCGTAGGCCCACGTGGTACTGGCGTCTCGGTAGTAGAGCCCCGCGAGGAAGAACAGGTCGTGTCGTGTTGTCCAAAAGGGATGGCCTTCGAAGTCGAAGAAGACGTCACCGTCATCGGGTGAGGGCAAGAGACTGAAACCATGCCCAAAGACGGGATCGTCGGAGGACTCGAGGAGCTCAAAGGCCGGGGGCGACTCGGGATGGCGACGGGTTGCCACCTGCAGTTTCGCCTGACGGGTCAGGCGGCGCAGGTTCTCTTCGTGAACACTGAGCACCGGCTCGCTGCGCGCAGCGAGCTCTCCGACGGTGCGCACGCCGACATCTTCGAGGGCCTCGCGTTCGGCCGGGCGAATGTTCGCCACGTAGACGAGCGAGTCCGCTGCCCGCCATTCTCCGTCACAGCGATCAGCGAACTCACAGACCTCGCAGTGCGTACAGGGCACCGGCGCCGTGTCGCCGATGACGTCCTGATTGAGCAGCACGCTGAGCTGACGTTGCAGGCGGCGCCAGTACGGACTGAATTGCGCAACGACCAGAGGTTCGAGCACGCCCGAACCCAGCCACAGGTGCATCCGCTGGGGCGCGAGACCACCGAGTGCCTGAATCGCGTCAGCGTAGAAGCAGAGTTGCAGTACGTGGCCCGGTTTGCCTTCACTGCGCGTGAGCTTCGCGTCGATCGGCTCGTAGACCGCAAAGCCCTCCTCTGACTCGACTCGTATGAGAAAGTCAGCGATGCCGCGAATACCTTCGTGCACGAACGGCATCTGGTAGATGACGTCGAAGCCCCTCTCCATCGGGTTGCCGAGACGCGCGACCCACTGCGAGAACGTTTCGTCGGGATTTCTCCCCGGCACCTGATAGATCGAGAGTCCTTGATTCTCGAGGTCGGCCAGACAGTCACGCTCGTGTGACGCTCCTTTTTCGACGAGCAGATCGGCGAGTGAACCCATCGGACGCGGTGTTATCTGAACGAGTCCGGCGTCCGCTCGATTGCGCAGGGACAGAAAATGGGAACACTCGAGCCACGCCGTGATCTTGGACGGTGTTAACAGTCGTTCAGCCATCAACCCTCACTGTCAGTACCCGTGCGCCCACGCGCCACGACGTCAACAATGACCCTACGGTGTGACAGCCAGCAATGGAGGCCTAGCTCAGGCGCGCAGACGCCTCCGCGATGGCCGCGCGCAACTGCACCAACTGGCGTCCATGGGCGACTGGTCCCGCCGCGCCCGGCGACGTGCGACTGCGCACGGCGTGACCCGGGTCAAACAAGTCGGCGAACGCCGACAAGTCCGGCTGTTCGGCGACGATGTCGGCCAACGCCACGTCGCGAGTGACGGCGTCAGCGATCAGTCGACCAACCCGTTCGTGGGCCTGGCGAAAAGGAACCCCCCGCTCGACCAGTCGTTCGGCGATGTCGATAGCGACGAGGAACTGTTCGTCAGCCGCCGCCTTGGCGACGTCGACGTGGAAACTCATCGATCGATACGCCCCGGTCATCGCGGCGAGAACCAGGAGGACTTGTCGAACCGAATCGAAGAGCGGCTCCTTGTCCTCTTGGAGATCACGATTGTACGAAAGCGGGAGTCCCTTCAACGTCACGAGCAGTCCCGTGAGGTTGCCGACGAGACGTCCGGTCTTGCCGCGGGCGAGCTCGGCGACGTCACTGTTCTTCTTCTGGGGCAACATTGACGAGCCCGTCGTGAATTCGTCACCGAGTGTCGCGAAATTGAATTCAGCACTGGTCCACAGCACGAGTTCCTCACCCATGCGCGACAAGTGGACCCCGAGCATCGCGAGATCGAACAGCGCTTCTGCGACGAAGTCACGATCGCTCACCGCGTCCATTGAATTCGCGAAGGCCTCGTTGAACCCGAGCAGCCGGGCGGTGAACGCCGGATCGATGGCGAGCGACGTGCCGGCGAGCGCGCCCGCACCCAACGGCGAGACGTCCATCCGCTGTCGTGCGTCACCGAGTCGGTCGACGTCGCGAAGGAGCGACCACGCGTGGGCGTGCAGGTGATGGGCCAGCAGCACCGGTTGGGCGCGTTGGAGGTGCGTGTAACCCGGCAGGTACGCGCCCGGAAACTTCACGCCCACTTCAATCAGCGCACCGACTATGTCGAGCGTGGCCGCGCTGACGCCGGCGAGCGCGTCGAGGGTGAAGAGTCGAAGGGTCGTCGCCACCTGGTCGTTGCGACTACGCGCCGTGTGCATCTTCGCACCTACGTCACCGGCCAGTTCGGTCGCCCGGCGTTCGATGGCCATGTGGACGTCCTCGTCGGCGTCAGCCCGAATAAAGGTCCCCCGGTCGAACTCCGCTTCGATCTGATCGAGGGTCTCGAGGAGCAGTTGACATTCCTCCGCGTCCAACAGCCCCGCCTCGGCGAGCCCCTGCACGTGCGCCTTGGATCCGAGGATGTCGTGGTGGTAGAGCACGTGGTCGAACGAGTAGCTCTCCGAGAGCTCCCACAGAGAATTCGCCATCGGTGACGAGAACCGCCCGCTCCACAACGTCATGATTTGGTCGGGGTCGCGTTCTTCGCGCCCTGGCGCGCCGCCCAGGTCTTGACGCCGAGACCGTAGATCTTGAAGTAGCCCTCCGAGTCCGCGTGCTGGAACGTGTCGGCCGCGTCGTAGGTCGCCAGGCCGTAGTCGTAGAGCGCTTCGGGACTACGCCGTCCGACCACGCGCATGAGTCCGGGCGCCTCAAAGCGAAGCCGCACGTCGCCACTGACGTGACGCTGGGTCTCCTGCATGAACGCGTCGAGCGCTTCCTTGAGGGGTGAGAACCACATTCCGTCGTAGACCAACTCGGCCCAACGGGTCTCCAGTCGTGCCTTCTCGTGGTGCACCTCGCGTTCAAGGGTGAGGTCCTCGAGGTCGGCGTGAGCACCGATGATCGCGAGCGCTCCGGGGCACTCGTAGACCTCTCGGCTCTTGATGCCGACGCGACGGTTCTCCACCATGTCGAGGCGACCGAAGCCGGTCGCGCCCGCACGATGATTGAGCGTCTTGATGAGATCGGCGAGCGACAGCGCAACGCCGTCGAGCGCCACGGGTAGACCCGCTTCGAACGACACGGTCACCTCGAAGGGTTCGCTGTTCGTCACTCGGGTCAGCGTGTAGGGCTCTTCGGGCGGCGCGGCCCAGGGGTCCTCCATCGCACCACACTCAATCGCGCGACCCCAGAGGTTCTCGTCAATGGAGTAGATCTTTTCCTTCGACGCCCTGATCGGAATCTCCCACTTCTCGGCGTAGTCCACCGAGTCCGCACGCGTCATTCCCCAGTTACGCGCGGGTGCCAACACCTCGAGATCGGGCGCCAGCGCGTGCGTACCGACTTCGAATCGAACCTGATCGTTCCCCTTGCCCGTGCAACCGTGCGCCACCGCCTGGGCATCGAACTTCCTCGCCTGATCGACCAGGTGACGCACGATGACCGGCCGCGACAACGCCGAGACGAGCGGGTACTTGCCTTCGTAGCGCGCGTTGGCGACGATCGCCTTGGCACAGAAGTCGTCGGCCATCTCCTCGCGTGCGTCGACGACGACGAAGTCCATCGCCCCGGCGGCCAGGGCTCGCACCTTAATATCGTCAAAGCTCTCGGAACTCTCAGCGTCTTGGCCGACGTTGACGAGTACGCACACGACCTCGACGCCCCACTCCTCGATCATCCACCGCACGGCGACCGAGGTGTCGAGTCCTCCGCTGTAGGCCAGAACCACACGCTTTGCCATGATCAGACTCCCTTCTTCGGCGCTGTCGAGAACACTACGAGGCCGGCGAGCGCGCGAAACTCCTCGGCGAGCAGGGATCCGCCGCGACGTTCACTGGCGATCACCAGGATGGTGTCGTCACCGGCCACGCTGCCGAGCACGCCGTCGAGTGCGCTGCGGTCGAGCGCGGAGGCGACCACGTGCGCGCAGCCGGGTGGCGTCCGCACGACAACCAGATTGTCCGAACTCTCAACCGACACGACCCATTCACCCATCATGCGCCGCAGGTGATCGAGCGGGGCTGAACTCATCTTCGCCGCCGTCGCGATGACGATGCGGCGCGACCCGTGTTCGTCACGAACCTTGATCGTGCCGAGTTCCTGAAGATCGCGCGTCACGGTCGCCTGCGTGGCCGCAATCCCCTCACTCTGCAGCCGCGTCACGATCTGCGCGGCGGTCGAGATCACCTCACGTTCAAGCAGCTCGCTGATCCGATGCTGTCGCTGGTTCTTGGTCATGATGTCTCCTCTTTGATCCAACGAAGGACGCCAATCATCGCCGTGCGGCGATGAAAAACCTGGCGCCACACCAGCGACGCCGCGCCGTCGAGCACGTCGTTCGTGATCTCGTCGCCTCGGTGCGCGGGCAGGCAATGCATTACGACCGTCGAATCCTTGGCGTGAGCAAGAAGGACGTCGTCGACGCGGAAACCGACCAGATCTTCTCGTCGTCGAGCCGTTTCGTCCTCGAGCCCCATCGAGACCCAGGCGTCGGTGTAGATAACGTCGGCGTTCTTCACCGCTTCGTAGGGTGAATCGGTGAGACGCAAGACACCGGCGTCGGTCAGGCTCATCGGGTTCTCGGGTCCCTCGTCGCTCAACTGGTAGCCCTCGGGTGCCCCCACGGTCACGTTGACGCCGAGGCGCAGCATCGCCTCCGCGAGCGAGCGCGTCACGTTCGTCGCGTCGCCGACGTAGGCGACCTCGAGGCCCGCGAGCGCGTGCACGTCACCGTCGGCGAAGTACTCGGCCACGGTCAAGACGTCGGCGACGGCCTGGGTCGGATGAGCAGCGTTGCTCAGCAGGTTGATCAGTGACATGCGGTCACTCGTCGCCTCGCGCATACGTTCGAACACAGCGTGGTTTCGCACGCGAAGTGCCGCGATCGCGTACATCTCGTTGAGGGTACGCCCGACGTCCTCGGCGGATTCGCGCACATCGAGGCCGATCTCATCGTCACTGAAGAAGGTCGTGAACCCGCCCAGTTCGTGCACGGCTGAAGAACTCGACGCTCGCGTGCGCAGGCTCGGTCGTTCGAAGAAGAGAGCGACGCCCTGTCCCTTCAGAGTCTCGTCATCGATCGGCGCACGCGCCAGGTGGTAGATACTTTTCAGATCACGGTCGCTCAACTCTTCAATCGAGATGAAGTGTTTGGTCACGTCACCACCTCCGTGGTCGGTAGTGTGCCGTCGAGTGCGCCACGAAGGGCGTGGCGGCGAGTGCCGTTGGCCACGATGACGCGCCGAGCGCCGCCCGCCAACGCGTCGAGGGCCGCGATCATCTTCGGGCGCATGCCTTCGCGGATGGTGCCCGCGGTGATCATCTCGCGTACCTGCGAGCTCGTCACGTGCGCCAACGCCGTGTCGGCGTCGTCGGGCGACGCCCGCAGTTGGTCGACGTCGCTCAACAAGACCAGAGCGTCCGCGTCGAGCGCCCCGGCGAGAGCCCCCGCCGCCGTGTCGGCGTTGACGTTCAGCAATTCGCCGTGTTCATCAATCGCGATAGAACTCAACACGGGCGTCACCGAGCTCGCCCAGAGCGACGTGATGATGTCAGTCTGGACTTTTGGAGCGCCGCCCGCGCGATCCCAGGGTTCACCGAGTGACGACGCGACGAGCAGTGTCGCGTCAGCACCGGACAGTCCGACCGCAGACAGCCCACCCTTGTTGAGGGCCGCCGTGATGCGCAGGTTCACGTGCGAGAGCGCCATCGCGACGTAACCCATGCTGAGCGCGCTGGTGATTCGAAGGCCCTCGTGAAACGTGCTGTCGACGCCCACGCGGTCCAGCAACTCCTGAATCTGTGGTCCACCGCCGTGGACGATCGCCACGTGCGTGGCGTTCGCCTGGAGTTCGCGGACGTCCGCCGCGAGGTCCGCGAGCACCGTCGAGCGTGCGTTCAACTCGTCGAGTGCGTGTCCCCCGACCTTGACGACGAGTTGCGTCACGGCGTCACCCCAGTCAACGGCAGGCCCGTCGTCTCGTCTCGACCGGTCGCCACGTTCCATGCCTGCAGGGCCTGTCCCGCGGCACCCTTGATCAGATTGTCCAGCGAACTCATCGCGACCAACCACCCGGTGCGCGAATCGACCCGAGCGCTGACGAAACAGAGGTTGCTGCCAACGGGATCCTTCAGCGCCGGTGGTTCGTCCGTGACGACCACGAACGGATCGTCGGCGTACGTCGCTCGCAACAACTCGAGCGCCGCCGAGGTCGAGAACGTGCCGTCGGTCGTGCGCGCGTAGGCCGTTACCAGCATTCCGCGGCTCGTCGGGATGAGATGGGGCGTAAAAAGCACTTCGGCGCCGATCTCCTGCTCGATCTCGGGGGTATGTCGGTGCGTCAGCAGGCCGTACGCCTCAGCGTTACTGGACAGTCGCGAATGGTGGAGTCGGTCGCTCGTGGCGCGCCCGGCACCCGAGGATCCACTGAGCGCATTCACGACGACGCCGTTCGCTTCGACCACTCCTCGATCAAGGAAGGGACCGAGTGCCAACGAACTGGCCGTCGGGTAACAGCCCGGCGCCGCAATCAACGTCGCGCCGGCGAGTTCCTCGCGGTGGCGCTCGACGAGTCCGTACACCGAGCGCGCGAGCAGCTCTGGCGCACGGTGGGTCTCGCCGTACCAGGTCGCGTACCGATCGGCACTCTTCAGACGGAAATCAGCGCCGAGGTCCACGACCTGGACACCCCGCTCGAGCAACCCGGGAACCAGGTGCTGACTCTGACCGTGCGGGAGCGCCAGAAAGGCGACCTCGAGCGACTCGTCGAGTACCGCCGAGGTCGGGGCGAAGACCATCGTCGGATAGACGGCACCGAGGGCCGGCACGTGTTCGCCAATCCGGCGACCGGCACTGCTCTCACCGGTCGCGAGCACCACGTCGAGATCGGGGTGCGACGCGCAGTGACGCAGCAACTCGGATCCGGCGTAACCGGACGCTCCAACGATGGCAGTTCGCATGATGCCATTTTATGCACAATGGGTGACAATTATGCAAGTGTTACTGCCGGGGGGTAGTCTGATGCCATGTCACGGCGCGGTTGGGCACTCTTTGGCGCCATGGCCATCATCTGGGGCATCCCCTACCTCCTGATCCGCGTCGCGGTGCGCGAGCTGCCGCCGCCGGCGCTGGTCTTCCTGCGCACGGCGCCGGCGGCCCTTCTGCTCGTGCCCCTCGCGCTGCACCGCCGTGAACTGCGACCCCTGTTCGCACGCTGGCGCTGGGTTGTCGCGTACACTGTGGTCGAGCTCGCTATCCCCTGGCTGCTGCTGTCGCACGCCGAGCAGCGTATCTCGAGTTCGCTCGCGGGGCTGCTGGTGGCCGCGGTGCCGCTCATGG
>JADGOK010000248.1 GCA_017882985.1 Acidimicrobiales bacterium | reverse complement strand
TTCCAGGATCAGTTGTGGCAGATCGCGAAGCACTACATTGACCATCAGGGCGGTGACGCAGTCGCCCCGCCCGAGGAAGTGGCGCTCATCATGGCCCAGTGGCGAGAGATGCTCGACGGGGTGCGCGACGACCCCCACGCGGTCGCCGATCGCGTCGACTGGGTCGCCAAGCACCGTGTCGTCAACGGCTATCGGGAGCGCTACGACCTCTCCGTGAATGACGCACGGCTTCGCGCGATCGACCTGCAGTACCACGATCTGCGCCCGGAGCGTTCGCTCGCCCAGCGCGTGGGACTGCGTGAGATCTTCAAACTCGAGCAGGTTCGTGAAGCGGTTCACAATCCTCCCACGTCGACCCGCGCCTACTTCCGAGGACAGTGCGTCGCTCGCTACCCCGACCAAATCGCGGCGGCCAACTGGGACTCGGTCGTCTTTGACCTCGGCCAGGGACCACTCCAGCGGGTTCCTATGATGGACCCCTTGCGGGGTACCGCAGAACTGACGTCTGACTTGCTAGAAACGTGTCCAACGGCGGATGACCTATTAGAGGCGTTAGACAGGTAGAACTGAACGTATGAGTGAACAAGAACGAATCCAAAAGCAGCGCACCGAGCGCACGACCGAGCAGGCGAGCGACGTGTCCGTCGACGCCACCAAGGGCGAGCAGCTGAAGGCTGACCTCGACGACCTGCTCGACGAGATCGACGAGGTGCTCGAAGAGAACGCCGAGGAGTTTGTGCGCAATTACGTGCAAAAGGGCGGCCAGTAGGCATGGGTCTTCCGTTGTACAGCGCCCACGATGATCCGGGCCCGTCCTTCTTTCGCTACGCGGACGCCGCCGGACTGACGACGTCACACGACCCTGAGGTGGTGACGTCGCCGCACGCGACGACCGTGATCGCGGTGCGGTACGTCGGTGGCGTCGTAATGGTTGGGGACCGCCAGGCGACCGGGAGTTACATCGCCAGTCGCGACGTTCGAAAGATCGAAGCGGCCGACCGCTTCACCGCGATTGCCATCTCGGGTACCGCTGCACGCGGCATTGAATTCATCCGCATGGCCCAACTCTCCTTCGAGCACTACGAGAAGATGACCGACGCCGTCTTGAGCCTGGAGGGTAAAGCCAACTATCTTTCGCCGATCATCCAGCGCAACAACCTGACGTCGCCGCTCGTCGTACTGCCACTGCTCGCCGGTTGGGATCTCAATCATCAGGTGGGGCGCATCTTCGAATACGACGGCGCGGGGGGTTGCTACGAGCGCTTGGATTTCGCGACCATTGGCTCGGGTTCTCCCTTCGCCGAGAACACCTTGCGACTCGGGTTTCGCGGCGATCTCGACCTCGAGGATGCCCTCGACCTCGGCGCGCTCGCTCTCTACGAAGCGGGCGACAACGACCCGAGCACTGGCGGACCAGACTTCGTGCGCAACCTGTTTCCCATGATGGTCACGATCAACGCCGCCGGGTTTCAAGAGCTCGCCAATGACGACGTGGCGAGTCGCTTTCGCGTCATCAACGAGCGACGCACGCAGTCCGGTGGCATCGCGGGAGGATCGTTGCGATGAGCAACTACTTCTACGTCGCGCCCGAACAACTCATCAAAGATCGTGCCGAGTTCGCCCAGAAGGGCATCGCTCGCGGCAGGTCCATCGTGGCCGCCATCTACGACGTCGGCGTCGTCATGGTCGCCGAGAACCCCTCGGCGTCGCTCAACAAGATCTCCGAGATCTACGACCGCATCGCCTTCGCGGGCGTGGGCAAGTACAACGAGTTCGACCGGCTGCGAGAAGCGGGCATCCGCTGGGCCGACGGCACGGGCTTCACGTACTCGCGTGGCGACGTCGACGCGAGGGCGTTGGCCAACTACTACGCCCAGCACGTGGGCGACATGTTCACCGAGGGCCCCAAGCCCCTCGAGATCGAGATCCTGGTGGCGCAGCTGGGCAACAAGATCCGCCCGACCAAGTTGTACCGCATTGCCTACGAGGGCACGATCTCGGACGAACCGCGCTTCGCGGTGCTCGGCGGTGACGCCGAGACGATCAAGGGGCGATTCGCCGCCTCCGAGGACGAACTCGAACCGTTGGCGACCACCTTGAAGAACGCGGTGGCGGCGCTCGCGGGTCCCGACCGCGTGATTCCCCCGAGCGAGCTCGAGGTCGGACTGCTCGAGGACCGGGGGAGTCGTCGGACCTTCACCCGATTGAGTGACGAGGAAGTGAGCGAGCTCCTGCGCTGAGTACGCAGCGACGCCCACGGCCATGCTGAGACGCATCTACGGAATTGAGACCGAGTACGGGATCACTTTTTCGTTGCGCGGACAACGCCGGCTGAGTCCCGACGAGGTGTCGAGATTCCTCTTTCGAAAAGTCGTGGCCTGGGGACGTTCGAGCAACGTCTTCTTGGAAAACGGAAGCCGGCTCTACCTCGACGTGGGCAGTCATCCCGAGTACGCCACGGCCGAGTGCGATTCACTGGCCGACGTCGTGGCCCAGGACAAAGCCGGTGAGGCGATACTGCGCGAGTTGGTCAACTACGCCCAGGGCCAGCTCGCCGACGAGGGCATCCGCGGGGACATCTATCTCTTCAAGAACAACACCGACTCGTCGGGTAACTCCTACGGCTGTCACGAGAACTACTGCATCGAACGCATCGACGATCTGAGCCGACTCGAACAGGTCTTTATCCCGTACCTGATCAGTCGCCAAATATTCACGGGGGCCGGCAAGGTCGTGACGAACGCCAAGGGTACGACGTACTCAATGAGCCAACGCGCCGAGCACATCTGGGAGTCGATCTCCTCGGCGACGACGAGGAGTCGTCCCATCATCAACACGCGCGACGAACCCCACGCGGACCCCGAGCGGTACCGTCGCTTGCACGTGATCGTCGGCGACTCCAACATGAGTGAGTTCGCAACGTACCTGAAGATCGGCACCGCCGCGGTCATTCTCGCCATGATCGAGGACCGAACGACCGTGCTG
>JADGOK010000012.1 GCA_017882985.1 Acidimicrobiales bacterium | reverse complement strand
TCGCCGACGTCGGCGGCACGTTCGAGACAACAAAGTTCGGATTGCCGGTCGCGTCGGCACTGTTGGCGGCGAGGACCGCGGCACCGATGCCGTGCGTGTACTGCAAGTGCGTGTTGACCCAGCTCGGCGACGGCAGGTTCGCGGTGTTCAACTGGCGTGCACCGATCAGCACCGGCGTGAGTTTTCCGTTGACGAAGTAGCGGTCGACGGCGAGCGTCGCGAACGTGTAGTACGAGCGGATCGACTGACGGCGCGTTACCGTGGCGAGCGCGATCGTCTTGGCCGGGTCCCAGAGTCGGACGTTGTTGAGCGTCGCGGTGGCCGCTTGCACTTGCGACTTGGAGATCGTCGGCGACCCCGCAAAAGAGTGGTAGACGACGCCGTCGAGATTAAACGCGGTGCGCGTCGCGATGATATTGCGCTGAATGTACGGTCCTTCGAGCGAACCCTGCGCGGGCGAGACCTTGACCGCCTGAAGGATCGTTGGGTAGAGAACGCCGATCACCAGCGCCACGAAGATCCAGAGTCCCACCGCCACCGCGGGCAGCGACCAACCGCGCGAGCGCACGTTGGCGAGCAGGATGATCGCGGCCGCGAGGGACAGGTAGAACAGGATCGTCTGGGCGGGCATTCGCGCGTGCACGTCGGTGTAGCCAGCGCCCTGGGCGTAGCCGTTGTTCGAATTGACGAGCTCCCATTTGGCGATGACGTAACCAGCCGCCTTCATCAGCGCGATGCCGGCGCCGATGACCGAGAGGTGCGCCTTCACGCGAGGATCGACGCGCGGCGTCACCCGCGTCGCGCGGATGCCACCGTTCAAGTAGTGAAACCCGGTCGACGCGAGCAGCACCACGAAGAGCGACACCAGAACCCACGTGACGATGAACGAGACGAACGGGAGGGTGAAGACGTAGAAACCAATGTCCTTGTGGAAGAGAGGATCAGTCACGTGGAACGATTGGCTATTGGAGAAGAGAAGATACTTCTGCCACTGACCCGTGGCGTTCAGTCCGGCCACGACACCCATGACGAGGGCGATGACGGCGTAGATACGGCGCGCGTGGGGGCGAACGACGTTTTGAAAGCGACGAACGATCTCGTCCTCTGGCTCAAAGGAGAGATCGCGGGCGCCAAAGCGATCAGTGAGGAGGAGATTGCCCCACATCAGGGCGAAGAAGACCGCGCCGAACGTCAGGCCCAGACCGACTTTCACCCAAAAGAGGGTGGAGAACACGCTCGAGAGGCCGACCGAGGAGAACCACATCTGATCGGTCCACAGAACGGACAAGCTGCGCAGGGACAGGAAGCCGATCAACACCACGGCGATCGCGAGGCTCACCCAGAAACGACGAGAAAGACGACCTAGTCGGCGCGGACGCGGTGGTACATCAGTGGGGCTACGCACGGTGCGAGCCTAGGGCGTTTCTCAGACGGGCACGACCGCGCAGGCGCAGCCGGCGTGCAGCGGCGGGTACGCCGAGCCACTCGGAAAGGCCTGACCGGCCAATCGCTCGCCCGACTGGGCGTCGAGCGCACAGGCGTCGCACGGCGCGTCGTTCGGCGCAGCGAAGAAGCGAACGGATCGACCCTGGGACGCGGCGAGGACGCCGAGATGAAAGGCCCGCCGCGCGGCATCGGTGCAGAGTCGCTCAACGCGCGCGCCGCGCCATTCCTTGTAGGCGGTGTTGGCTCGTTCGTGACCGTCGCCGCTGCCGTCCGCGAGAATCCTCTTGCGTAGAGCCAGCACGATCGTCACCGCGAGGTCCGCAGAACATTCGTTCAGCGCTGATCGACTGGCCGAACCACCACTGGCACCCGCTTCTTCGTACGCGAACCGTACGCCCGTCGTCGCCGCGTCCACGAGCGCGTCGTGGGCCGCTTCGGCGTAGCGCGCGCGCTGGGCGTGCTCGTCCTCGAGTTCGACCGTGATCATCCCCTTCAAGTCGCGCAGACGCTCGAGCATGATGTTCTGGTCGTCCTGGAGCGCGCGCTTGACCTTGCGCGTCAGCGCAGCGAGTGGCTCTTCGAGGGCTACGTCGCGACGATGGAAGAGTTCACCGGTGGGCGTCTCGAGCTTCGCCGGTGGCGACTTGCGCGGTGCCGGCACCGATGCGCCGCGCTCTTCCAGAGTGGCCTTGCGGAGTCGGGCGAAGATCTCGTTGACGACGTCCGTGCCCGAGGGATCGTCTTCGATCGCCGCGGCGTCGCTCACCGGTTCTGCAGGCTTGGGGGCCTTGCGGGGCTTGGCTTTGATCACGTCAGAGGTAGCGGGTGTCGGGCTCAACGCGGCGTCGGGCACCGATCGAAGCGGCGTGCCGGCGAGCAACTCCTCTTCGGTCGGCTCGGGCGTCGACGGGCGCAGGCGCAGTGCGTCGAGCGCCGCGGCGCGCGCCACCTCGTCGGAGTTGTTGATCCCCGCCAGCACCGTTTCGACCTGCTCGCTCAGCGAGGAGACGAAACTCCCGAGCGTGTCACGCGCGACGCGTAACTGGTCGATCTGCAGATGCAGGGCCTTGCGCTTGACGGCGAGATCGTTCAGCACGGTCTTTCTCGCCTCGTTCGCCTGCTCGACGACGGCCCGGCCCTGCTCGCGCGCGCGGTCCACGAGTGCCTCGCCGTTCACCTTGCCCGAGTCGATGAGCCGCTCCGCCGCGAGGCGCGCGTCATGGTCGATCTGGTTCGCCGTGTTCTCGGCTTCGGTGATGATCTGCGCGGCTCGTTCCTGCGCTTCGATCAGGTGGCCCGAGCTGCGCTGTTGGCTTTCGGTGAAGAGTTGGGCACTACGTTCCTGGGCCTCGGCGGTGACGCGCGCGGCCTCTTCGTGCGCCATTCGCAGTATCGCCGCACTCTGGGTCCCCAGCGCGCTCGCCAGCGTCGCCTCGTCGAAAGTCGGATTGGCGGCGCGGCGTTGCGCCTCGGCGAGTTGGGACTGAAGCTCATGGATCCTGGTCTCCATGTGGGCCACTTCACGGGCCACGGCCTCGAGGTGCAGCCGCACTTCCTGGGGGTCGACGCCACCCTTGCGAATGGTGGTGAAGTTGGCTCTGGTTATCTCGGTCGACGATTGACGCGTGGTGGAGAGGATTCGGCGTTCGTCCATTCCTTCAAGACTACGGCGTGGCACGCCCCAAGAATGTCTTAGCGGGGCGTTGTGAGGGCAACGGGCGTGTCGCCGCCCAGGGCGTGCAGGGCACGAAGCGCCTGACCCAGCGTGTCCACGCCGATCACCCGCAGCCCCGACGAGGCGTTGGCGAGGGCCAGGGGCACTTCGACCTTCGGAACGAAGAAGACTTGGGCCCCGGCGTGTTCGACCGCAATGGTCTTCTCCGCGACGCCGCCGACGTCACCGACGTTGCCGTTGACGTCAATGGTTCCCGTCGCCGCCACCACCCAGTGACCCGTCAACGTGCCGGCACTCAGCTTGTTGATGAGCGAAAGGGTCATCGCGAGGCCGGCCGAAGGACCTCCGATGAACTTCGTATTGATGGAAATCCGACCGGGCAAGGCGAAGTGGAAACCGTCTTCGGGCTGAATGCCGAGGTACGACCGGTTCGGACCGCTCACGCCGGCGCAGCCCGACGCACCCTGACCACGCGGCGCAGCGGCCATCGTAAGGGCGACCACGCGAGGCGTCCGTAAGGTGATGACGCCCTTGGCGTCGATGTGAGCCTTGGCGACGTTGAGCCGCACCACGGCACCGGCCGCGATCGAATGGATCGCCGCGAAGAGCCCACAGGCCGAACGAATCGTGGTGCCGTTGACGCCCACGATCTCGTCGGCCACACTGAGCCCAGCCTTGCGCGCGGGCGAGGACACGACCACACCCGTCACGACGGCACCCGACGGGACGCCCCGCAACTTCCATCCGAGGGCTCGCAACGCGGCGACCTCGGCCGCTTGCTTGGAATCGCTCATCTCCAAGTAGCCCTGGGCGTTCAGCTCGTCCGTCGGGATGCCGGGCTCGACGAGTTCATTGGCGTTCACGAACTCGACGTGGGACTGCAGATGGGCGGTCAACCACTGCCAGGCGTTGAGCGGTGAAAGATAGACGTCCGCGAGCATGATCGTGTCCGCGTGCAGATTGGTCGTCAGGCCGTCAATCTTCACCAGGGGCGCGACGCGCGTGGCCTGGCCCGGCGTCAGTGAGAAATCATTGGTGTTGACGTGCTGGAGCACCCCGACCGTGAGCAACACCACTCCGACGGTGATCAAAAACGCCACCAATCGACGCCGCGGGGGCGGAGGTGGTGAAATGGGTTCGTGCACGCTGATGGACCCACGATACCGGAGACGTCTGAAGAGGCACTCCTGCGCGCCGGCTTCGCCCAAGGCCAAAACTTCGAGTCGCTGATTCGCACCAACCTTCACTCAGAGATTGCTCGACACCGAGTGCTCGCGCTGCGCGGCGGCGTTCGCCAGTCTCTGCTCACGGTCGACGATTGGGTCGACGCCGTGCAAGATGAGGATGTGGACGTTCGCCGCGAGGCCCTCAACCTGTGGGCTCGGGTCGATGTCGCGAACCACAGGATCTTCGCGAGCGTGATGAACGCCCTCGACGACGCTGATCCCCTGGTGGTTGACGGCGCCATCTTCGCTCTGGCCGAGCATCTGTTCGTCCCCGCCGTTGCGCCGCTGTCACGAATCGCGCGCGACCACGATGACGCACGATGTCGAGAGTCCGCGGTCGCGGCGCTCGGGGCGCTCGGTGACGACCGCGGGCGCGCGGCGGTACTCGGCGCACTCGACGACAAGCCCGCGGTGCGTCGACGCGCGATCGTTGCGCTCACCAACTTTGAAGGTCCCGACATCGACGCGGCCCTCGAACGAGCGCGCGAGGACCGCGACTGGCAGGTTCGTGCCGCGGTCGACCAACTCGATCGCGGCGACGCCGACTAGAGGTCGGCGTCACGAAAGAGCGCGTGGAGCGACGACATTTCGTCGAGGCAGAGTTGCAAGCCCCGAATGACGACGAGGTCCGGCTCGTCGGCAACCTTCACTTCAACGCCGGTGTTCGACGCGATGAGCTCGGCGAGGTCGTTGAGTCGGGCGTGCCCACCGACCAACGTGAGTCCGCGGGCGCTGACGTCCTGGGAGAGGTCCGGTGGGGCGTCGGCGAGTGAATCCTGCACCATCTTCACGGTGGCGATGAGTACGTCGTTGAGTGCCGCGTTGACGAGGTCCGCTCCGACGACGACCTCGACCGGCTTGCCCTTGTCCACGGTGCGCGCTTGGATGGTCTCGAAGAGGCCCCGCGTGCGCCCGAGGGCCGACGCGAGATTGAACTTGAGCAGCTCGACGGTCGAGGGTGCCGCGACGACGCCGTGACGCTGGCGCAACAGCGCGGCGATGGCGGTATCCAGGTCACTGCCGCCCTGGCGACGCGTGCTACTCGTCACGATCCCTCCGAGCGAAATGAGCGCCGCCTCAGACGCACCAGCGCCGAGCACGGTGACCGCCGAACCGACCGGGTCTTGGACGGGCAGACCGAGACCGATCGCCGCGGCGAGCGGTGCTTCGAGCAAGCTCACCTCACGCGCGCCGGCCTGGATGGCGGCTTGGCGCAGCGCGCGCCGTTCGATCGACGTCGCGAGCGACGGCACACTCATCACGACACGCACGCGGCTGATCTTCGAGATCCCTCCACGTTCGAACAGACCCGACAACAGTCGTGCCGTCACGTCGAAGTCGACCGTCGCACCCTGCGCGAGTGGCCGAAAGGCCACGACGTGACGCGACGTGCGCGCGACGAGATCGAGGGCGCCGTAGCCGAGCTCGACGACGTCGCCGGTGCGCGTGTCGATCGCGACGATGGTCGGCTCGTCGAACAGAATGCCCTGCTGTGCGGTCGCCAGACGTGTTGATCCGGTTCCTACGTCGAGTGCCACATCGGTTGCCATGAGGAATGATGTTAGAGCGACGGGTATTGCGCCTCGTTTGCTTACTAGCCTTGACCCTCGTGGGTTGGGTGTCGAGAACGAGTGCGTGGCTCCCTTGGCGACGCCACGCGAGCCCTCCGCCAGCGGAGTCGCGCACGTGGATGCACCCCAGTGAATTGCCGAGTTTCGACTCGCTCGTCGCCACGCGCAAGCAGGTCCGGTCCCAAACCGCCCGGGCCATTGCTTCGATCATGCTCGCCGCCCTCTTCGTCGGTGGCGCCGGTCTCGCCTCCACCCGGAACTCTCCCCCGCCCAACCAGGCCATGCCGGCCCAGATCGTCACCACGTTGAACGCCTTACCCCAGGTCGCGCGGGCCGCCGCGCAGCGCACGGTCCTGCTCACCATCACGACCCCCGGACACGTTCGCAACGTCGCGGCGATGGCCCTGCCGCACAATCTCGCGGTCACGACGACGCCCATCGCGCGCAAGGCGCTCATCACCGGTTCGATCCCCTCGCACCTCAACTTCCGTGTCACCTGGGTCGGGCGCGATGAGACGCTGGGCTTTACCATCGTTCGCCTCGGCATCAAGGTGCCGTCCTCGAGTTTCGCCCCCCTGCCCGCGAGCACCTCGGTCGTCGCGGTCGCGCCCGTGGTGCGCAATTCAACGAGTCCGCCGCACTACGCCTGGGCGAATACGACGCTCGGCGATCCCAAGCTCAAGGCCAACGGCGTCGTCAGCTACCTCGCCACGCAGTCGTTCTGGAACCTCAACGGTTACCCCGACGCGATCGCCGTCAACCAGTCGGGAAGGGTTGTCGCCGTCCTCTCGACCAACGATCAGTGGTTCTCCGCTCAGTTCGTGGCGCTCGTCGCGAACATCGTCGCCACGGGCGACGGCTGTCACTCGAGTCTCGGTATCAAGGGGTCCAACGCCCAGGGTGGGGGCGCGCTGGTGTCGGCGGTTGCGCACCGCGGCGCGTCGACGGGCCATCTGAAGCCCGGTGACGTCGTGATCAGGGTCAACGGACACGACATCGATTCCTGGAACACGCTGCTCACGGTGCTCTACCTGACGCCCGCCGCATCCCAGACCAGCCTCACCTTCCTTCGCCACGCCACCACCCACCACACCGAGGTGATTCTCGCCTGCGCCCTCTAAGTTGGTGGGGTGAGTGACAACCCCTTCGGCGGCATGTTCCAGGACATCTTCAACATTCTCGGTCAACAGGGGCCGAACGCCTGGTTCGACACCGCGACGCAGCTCGCCCTCAACATCGCGCGCGGTGACGACGGCGATCCCAATCCTCTTCCCATAGAACGCCAGCGCCTCGAGGAGCTCGCGCCACTCGTGGGGCGCCACGTCGACGCGCTCTTCGGCGTCGCCAGCGATCCGGTGGTGACCGCGGTCAACCGTTCGTCCCTCACGATCGCCGCCCTCGCACAGTGGCGACCGCTCATCGAACCGATGCTCAACACCCAGCCGGCCCCGAGCACCGACGTTGACGTCGCAGAAAACCCGATGATGGCCCAGATGGCCGCCACGCTCGGTCCCCTCTTCACGGGATTCCAGATGGGTTCGGTCGCGGGTCATTTCTCCGAGCGCGCCTGGTCGCTCGCCGTGCTGCCACTGCCGCGCGAGAACCACGAGCGACTGCTCGTCGTGAACAACCTGGCGAGTTTCGCCCAGGCGTGGTCGCTGGAACATGACGAGGTCTACGTGTTCGCTCTCGCCCAGGAGTTCGTGGCGTCGCTCGTGCTCTCCCAGCCCGGAACCGGGGACGCACTTCGAGCGCTGCTGCTCGACGGCGTGCGAGAGTCCGCCGCCGCCCAGGGCGACCTGCTCGACCGATTGCAGTCGATGATCAATCCCGAGGATCTTTCGTCGTTCATGAGCAATCCCGAGTCACTGCTGGACGGCATCGAGATGCCCGACGAGACCGCCGCGACGCGCGCCATCAACGCCGCGACGAGCGTGCTGCTGGCGTTCTTTGATGCGGCGGCGCACGAGATCACAACTGCGATCCTCGGTCCCCGTGCGGCGCTCGTTGAGGCCTATCGGCGCCATCGTCGCAGTGACGCGCGCGGCGAGGACGCGGCGGCGGCGCTGTTCGGCATCGCGACCCAGGGTCCTCACCACGACGCGGCGCACGAGTTCGTCGCGACACTCCAGGCGCAGGAATCGCTAAAGGTCTTTGACGCCCTCTTGCGCGTCGACGGCCTCCCGAGCGCGAGCGAACTCAACGACCCCGCCGCGTGGTACGAGCGGGTGACGAACTCGCCGCTGGCCTAGGACTCTTCGTCGTACCCGAGGTTCCACTCGACGAGCAGGTTCTCTCGCTCGGCGTCGCGGTTCACTCGCTCGCGGTTGCGACGGAACTGCGGGTCGTGCGGGGGCAGGAATCGCAGCCGAGCATCGATACGGTCCACGAAGGACTGGATCTGCTCCTCGTCCCCAAAGACCATCCGGCACTCCCAGTGCGGCGCGACCGGTCCTAGGTAGATGACTTGGACGTGACCGACGGGGTCGACGACCTCGGTCGATTCAATGGTCGGGACCTGACTCACGGTGCTCCTTCGGGTACCTCGATACTGCTGGAGAGCCATTCTACCGGCTCACCAGGGACTGTTTCACTGCCCCGGACCGCTACGACGAAGAAGCCGTGGCGAGGTAAGAACGAGGGCCTTGGCGACAGAGAGAAACCGTAACCAGAATGCAATGACGCGTACAGGATGCTTTAAGGTTGTGTGGCTACGCTGAGGGAAGAAAGGGCTAGGGGGTAACCATGAGTACCGAGTGGATGGCAGACGGCAAGTGTCGAGAGTATCCGGCGGGTGTCTTCTTTCCTCGCGACGGTATTGGTGTAATAAAAGCCCAGAAGATTTGCGCGGTCTGCTCGGTCGCCGACCAATGCCTCAACTACGCGCTCGAGAATCACGCCGACCACGGCATCTGGGGTGGCAAGAGCGAGCGGGAACGCCGTCGCCTCCAGCGCACCCGCCGACGCCGTTCTGCGTCGAGCGACTTCTAGTCACTGTCGCGTCGCACGATGTTCGAGTGCGTCATCAACATCTCCGAAGGGCGCGACTTGGCGCTGCTCGAACAGATCACGCGCGCCGCCGGCACGTCATTGCGCGACCGGCACCGCGATCGATTCCACAATCGAGCAGTGTTCA
>JADGOK010000247.1 GCA_017882985.1 Acidimicrobiales bacterium | reverse complement strand
GAGAACCAGCGTGAATCGGTGACCCTCGTGCACAAGGGCAACATCCAGAAGTACACCGAAGGCGCCTTCATGAAGTGGGGCTACGAGTTGGTGCGCGAGGAGTTCTCCGACGTCGCGGTCGGCTGGGACGACTGCGGTGGCAAGCCGGGTTCGAAGATCCTCGTGAAGGACGTCATCGCCGACATTGCGTTCCAGCGGTGTTTGCTTCGACCCGCCGAGATGGACGTCATCGCGACGACCAACCTGAACGGTGACTACATGTCCGACGCTCTCGCGGCCCAGGTGGGCGGTATCGGTATCGCTCCGGGGGCCAACATCAACTACGTCACGGGCCACGGCATCTTCGAGGCGACCCACGGCACGGCACCCAAGTACGCGGGTCAGGACAAGGTCAATCCCGGCTCGGTGCTGCTGTCGGGCGTGTTGATGTTCGAGCACCTCGGCTGGAAGGACGCCGCGAACGACATCGTCCGCGCGCTCGAAGCGACCATCGCCGAGAAGATCGTCACCTACGACTTCGCCCGTCAGATGGAGGGCGCCACCGAGGTGAAGTGCTCCGAGTTTGGTTCCGCGATCGTCGACCGTTTGTAGTTCGTACCCCAAAGGAGCTCCATGACCACCCCCGTCCACGTCACCGTGACCGGCGCCGCCGGTCAGATCGGCTATCAACTGCTGTTCCGTATCGCTTCGGGCCAACTACTTGGACCGAACACACCCGTCGTGCTGCGCCTTCTTGAGATCGAGCCCGCGATGAAGTCTCTCGAGGGTGTCGTCATGGAGCTCGACGACTGCGCGTTCCCGCTGCTGGCGGGTATCGAGGCCACGAGTGACCTCGATACGGCGTTCACCGACACGTCGTGGGCTCTGCTGGTGGGATCGATTCCGCGCAAGGCCGGAATGGAACGCGGCGACTTGTTGAAGGTGAACGGCGGCATTTTCAAGCCCCAGGGTCTCGCCATCGCCAAGAACGCGTCCAGCGACGTGCGCGTGCTGGTGGTCGGCAACCCCTGTAACACGAACTGCCTGATCGCACGCTCGCACGCGCCCGAGGTGCCGGCCGACCGCTGGTTCGCCATGACCCGTCTCGATCAGAACCGCGCCGAGACCCAACTCGCGAAGAAGGCGGGCACCGGCGTTGCGGGCGTGAAGAACCTCGCGATCTGGGGCAATCACTCGTCGACCCAGTTCCCCGACTTCACGAACGCGACGATCGACGCCAAGCCGGTCACCACGGTGATCAGCGATCACGAGTGGCTGCGCGGCGAGTTCCTGACCACCGTGCAAAAGCGTGGCGCGGCGGTCATCGCAGCGCGCGGCGCCAGTTCAGCGGCGTCAGCGGCGAACGCGGCGATCGACACGGTCGTGAGTCTTACCACCCCGACGCCCGACGACGACTGCGTGTCGGTGGGCGTCACCTCTAACGGTGAGTACGACGTGCCGGCCGGACTCACGTTCGGATACCCGATCCGGGCCGACGGTGCGGGCTCGTGGACGGTGAAGGAAGGCCTCACCCTCGACGACTTCGCCCGAGAGAAGATCCGTGTCACGACCGAGGAGCTCCTGAGCGAGCGCGACGAAGTGACGACGTTGGGTCTTATCTAGGCGCGACGTCGACCTACGCCGGATCGGCGTGGTGCAGGGCGATCGCCGCTTGTGCGGCGGCGAGAAAGAGTTCTTCGCGTACGGTTCGTGCGCTGTCCCAGTGACGTGAGTCCCAGTCGTCGCCGGCGAGGGTGTCGCCGGCGTAGAGCAGTTGGGCGAATCGTAGACCTCGGTACTTGGCGACCGCAATGAACGCGGATGATTCCATGTCGACCATCGCGCAGTGTTCGTCGATACGTCGCAACACCCGCCCGCGCGTTTCACGAAAGAGCGCGTCGGTCGTCCAGGATCTTCCCACGAAGTACTCGACGCCGCGCGCCTGCAGCGTCTCTTCCAAGACCCGCACGCCCAGCGCGTCGGCGTCGATGATCCGGCTCGGTGCGGCGTAGTGCAGACTCGTGCCTTCGTCGCGCAGCGCCGACGCGACGACCATCACGTGGCCGAGCGCGAGGTCCTCCACGAGTGCCCCCGCTCCGCCGCACGCGACGAACGTGCTCACCCCGAGCGCAGCCATCTCTTCGACGAAGCCCGCGGCCAGCGGCGCGCCGACGCCCGGGTGCACGACCGCGACGGTGCCGTGCCCGGTGTCGAACTCGTACACCGGATTTCGACCGATCTCGCTGCGCAGGACGTACACGCTACGAAGCGCCCCCTCCCGAGCGAGCTGCTCCAGCAGTTCGTTGAAGAAGCACAGGACGGCGACCCGCGGAACGGCCGTTTCGCCCGGGTGCATCATGTGGGCTTCAATGACCCCCGGATCGGCGAGGTCGTTCTCGAGTAGCGGCAGATCCACGCGGCGGTGACTACGGCTCGGCCTGGGGGTGGGCCTGCTGGAGCCAGTCGAGTAGCGGCACGATGGCGTGGACGTCGCCGCGAACCTTGAGACGGCCCTCACGCAGCGCGGTGGCGCTGTCGAGCTTGCCCGTCGTCAACGCGAGCGCGTCGGCGTAGCTGAGGCGCACGAGCGCGTCAGCGGCGAGGTGGTCGCCGGCGTTGAGTGACGCCTCGTCGCTCGTCAGCGTGAGCGTCAGCGCGTGCGGCAACGTGGTCGGCGCGCCGGCGAACTCGAGCACGACGCGAAAGACCTTGGCGCCACTACCGAGTGGCACCGGTCCCGCAGCGAGCAGGGCCTCGTTCTGTCCGGCGAACCACTGTTCGGTGAGAAAGTCGGCCACGGCCTACGGAGCGGGTTGTACGGCGGCTTCGATCGCCGACTTCTTGGTCTTGCGTCGAATCTTTCGTCCGAGCCACGCGACGGGGTCGTAGTTGGCGTCAACCACGCGCTCCTTCAACGGGATGATCGCGTTGTCGGTGATCTTGATGTGTTCGGGGCACACGTCGGTGCAGCACTTGGTGATGTTGCAGTAGCCGAGGCCCATCTCCTCGC
>JADGOK010000246.1 GCA_017882985.1 Acidimicrobiales bacterium | reverse complement strand
GCCGAGACGCGACTCGTCGAGATGAAATACTTCTTCACCCGCAAGGTGGCACTCACCAAGGAGTCAATTGCCTTCGCGATCTTTCCCGGCGGACTCGGGACGATGGACGAGGCCTTCGAGATACTCACGCTCCTGCACACCGGAAAGAGTGATCCCGCGCCCGTCGTCCTCGTCGAGACGCCGGACGGGACTTACTGGACGCAGTGGCGCCACTTCATTGACGAAGCTCTCATCGCCAATGGCTACGTCGACGCCGTGGATTCTTGTCTCTATTGCGTCTGCTATTCGAACGACGATGTCGTCGCCGAGATTGAGAAGTTCTATTCCAATTACGTGCGATTCGAGACCAACGACGGTCGCGGACGGATCGAGTCGCGAAGGTTGCCAAGCACCGAACAGTTACGAGCGCTGAACAACCAGTTCCCCCAATTTGGCGCCGGATCTGGTTTCTCGCTCGACGACGAGCACTCGTTCAGTTTCACCTTCGACGGGCGCAACTACGTCAGTCTGCGACTGCTGATTGACATCGTCAACAGTTGGACCGACTAGTCGGTGTCGACACCTCGTAGCAGCATCTCCGCCTTCTGCAGACTGCGGCGAACCTTGGAGAGCCGGCGTTCCAACTCCCTGGCCTGATCGGCACCGTCGGCGCGGAGCTGTTCGCGAAGCGTCGTGAAGATCACGTCGCTGACACGACTTTCCAGTGAGGCGATTTCGTTCGCGAGATCGTCCAGCGACTCCACTAGGCGAGGGTGATGACGTTCAATTCATCGGCCGCGTACTGGGCTCGTAGGACTTTCTTGTCGAACTTGCCGACGCTGGTCTTAGGAATGGTCTCGAGGAAGGTCCAACGCTCCGGGAGCCACCATTTGGCGACGCGTTCGGAGAGAAAGGTCCGCAGCGCTTCGGGGGTGGCGGACGCGTCGGGTCGCAACACCACACAGCACAGCGGCCGCTCCTGCCACTTCTCGTCGGGCACGGCGACGACGGCGGCCTCGAAGACCGCGGGATGGGCCATCATCGTCACCTCCAGCTCGACCGAACTGATCCACTCCCCGCCGGACTTGATCACGTCCTTGGTGCGGTCGCTGATGACCATGAAGCCTTCGGCGTCGAGTGTGCCGATGTCGCCGGTGCGCAACCATCCGTCATGGAACTTGCCGGCGTCGTCTTCGACGTCGTAGTACGAGCCGGTGATCCACGGCCCGCGAATCTCGAACTCACCGACGGTCTTTCCGTCGCGCGCGATGACCGCGCCATCGTCATCGGTGATGCGAACCTCGACACCCGCGACGACCCGTCCGGCCTTCACGCGGTAGTCAATCGCCAGCGCCTCGTCGGTGCCGGCCGGTGGGATCGACACGGCCGCCAAGGGACTCGTCTCGGTCATGCCCCAGCCCTGGATCAGGTCGACGTGGTAGCGATCGCGAAACGCCTCGATCATGTGGCGCGGCACCGCGGATCCGCCGGCGAGGATGGCGCGGAGACTCGTGAGGTCCGCCTCGGGATTGTTCTCCGCGACGCGCAGCACGTCGTTCCATACCGTCGGCACGCCGAGCGAGATCGTCGGGCGCAACTCCCGGATCATCTTGATGATCGGCTCGCCCTGGAGGAACATCTGGGGCATGATCAGCTCGGTGCCAGCGAAGAACGACGTGTAGGGCGTGCCCCAGCCGTTGACGTGAAACATCGGCACGATCAGCAGACAGCGGTCCCTCTCACTCAGCGCGATGGAATTCGCCGTCGTCGAGGCCATGGAGTGCAGCCACGTCGAGCGGTGCGAGTAGACGACGCCCTTGGGATTACCCGTCGTTCCCGAGGTGTAACACATGATCGCGGCCGAACGCTCGTCGAGTACCGGCCACAAGTAGCCGGGACGCTCGGCACCGATCAACGTCTCGTAGTCGAGGGTCGCGCCGAGCGCGCCGCTCTCGTCGGGTCCGTTGACGATGATGTGCTCGACGGTCGGAATCTGGTCGCGCACTTTCGCGAGCAAGGGAATCAGCGTGGGGTCGATGATGATGACCTTGTCCGCGCCGTGATTGATGACGTAGGCCAGCTGCTCGGGGAAGAGACGGATGTTGAGCGTGTGCAGTACGGCGCCCATGCACGGCACCGCGACGTAGGCCTCCATGTGCGTCTGGTTGTTCCACATGAAGGTTCCCACGCGGTCGCCCGCCTTCACGCCGAGGTTGGCGAGGGCCGCGGCCAACTGTTCGGCACGCTTGGAGACCTGGTGAAACGTCGCCTCGTTCACGCCTTCGGGAGTCACCGTCAGAATCTTCTTGTCCGCGTAGATCCACTCGCCGTGGCGAACGATGTCGCTGATCAGCAGCGGCGCCTCTTGCATCGTGCTCTGCATGGTCCCCCTCTATGAACTACCTTCGACGATGCTACAAAGTAGCGGTCGCTGACTGGTGTCTACCAGGAAAGCCCGTACGGTTCGACCGGCGCGGGCAGCACCGACGCGCTGCCGCTCAGTGCGGCGTCAATGGCCGCGGCGGCGCTGCGACCCTCGGCGATGGCCCAGACGATCAGGCTTTGACCGCGAACGGCGTCACCGCAGGCAAAGACGGGCGTCGGGCCGGGATGGGCCGCAAGGCGCCAGTCCGGAAGATCACGCTGGGGGCCGTCGGCAAGATCACGCCCGACACCGCACGGACGTTGGCACAGAAGCACCTGGGATCTGTTGCGCACGGCAAAGATCCCGCCCGCGACCGTGCCAATGCCCGCGAGGGGCTTACGGTCAAGGAACTGGTCGATGCGTTTCTGTCCGACCACGCCGAGGGTAAGCTAAAACCCGCGACCGAGAAGCGATATAGGCATTTGCTGCGGCATTGGGTCGTCCCGGAAGTCGGCGCCGAAAAGGCCGACGCTCTAACCCGGGCAGCCGTCGCCAACGTGCACAGTCGCATGAAGCGCAAGGCGGTATCCGCCAATCGAATGCTCGGCGCCGTGGGTAGCATGTACGGCTTTGCACAGCGCCGCGGGCTGGTGCG
>JADGOK010000245.1 GCA_017882985.1 Acidimicrobiales bacterium | reverse complement strand
GAAATAGCGCTGGTCGCGCGACGGGGCCGCGAGGTCGACCTTCGCTGGATCTACCTTCACATGATCGAGGAGTACGCGCGACACTGCGGCCACGCCGACCTGCTGCGCGAACTGATCGACGGAACGACCGGGTACTGACTAGTCTTCGAGCTTCAAGGCGGCGACGAAGGCCTCCTGGGGGACTTCCACGCGTCCCAAATTCTTCATGCGCTTCTTGCCCTCCTTCTGCTTCTCGAGCAACTTGCGTTTTCTCGTGATGTCGCCGCCGTAACACTTGGCGAGCACGTCCTTGCGACGGGCCTTGACGGTCTGGCGCGCGATGACGCGTCCCCCGACGGCCGCCTGGATCGGCACGTCGAACATCTGGCGCGGGATGAGCTCCTTCAGCCGCTCGGCCATCCTTCGTCCGTAGAAATCGGCGTTGGACTTGTGCACGATCGTCGAGAACGCGTCGACCGGCTCGTGATTGATCAGCAGGTCCACGCGCACCAGCTGGGACGTGATGTAGCCGCTCTGTTCGTAGTCGAGGCTCGCGTAGCCCTTGGTGCGGCTCTTGAGCGCGTCAAAGAAGTCGATGATCACCTCGGCGAGAGGGATCGAGTAGCGCAGTTCCACGCGCTCGGCCGAGAGGTACTCCATCTTGATCATCTCGGCGCGACGCGACTGGCACAGGTCCATCACGGTGCCGAGGTACTCGGCGGGCGTGAGGATCGTGATATCGAGCATCGGCTCGTCGATGTGGTTGAGGCGACTGGGGTCGGGCAGGTCGGTGGGGTTGTCGATGTCGACCTCGGTCCCGTCGGTCAAGAAGGCACGGTAGACAACCGAAGGTGCCGTCGCGATGAGCGCCAGGTCGAACTCGCGCTCCAAACGCTCACGCACGATCTCCATGTGCAACAGACCGAGGAAGCCGCAGCGAAAGCCGAACCCCAGGGCCTTGGAGGATTCGGGCTCGTAGGTGATCGACGCGTCGTTCAGCTTCAACTTGTCGAGCGAATCGCGCAGGTCCGGCAGGTCGTCGCCGTCGATCGGGTAGATGCCGCAAAAGACCATGGGCTTGGGGTCGAGGTAGCCGTCGAGCGCTGTGGTCGCGGGTCGAGCCGCTTCGGTGATCGTCTCGCCCGAGCGCGCGCCGCCGACGTCGCGGATGCTGGCCACGATGAAACCGACCTCGCCCGGGCCCAACTGCTTGACGCTCACCATGTCCGGGGTGCGGATGCCGATCTCTTCGATCTCGTGGTTGGCGCCCGCCTGCATCATGCGGATCTTCACGTTGTCGCGCAAGGTCCCGTCGACGATGCGGATTGAACTGATGACCCCTCGGTACTGGTCGTAGTACGAGTCGAAGATCAACGCGCGCAGCGCCGCGTCGGGATCGCCCACCGGAGCCGGGATCCGGGCGATGACCGCGCGCAACAACTCCTCGACGCCCTCGCCGGTCTTCGCCGAGATCGACAGGACCTCATTGGCCGGAAGGCCCAGGACCCGCTCGAGCTCTTCCTTGCACCGCTCGGGGTCGGCCGCGGGCAGGTCAATCTTGTTGAGCACCGCGATGATCTCGAGGTTGTTCTCGATCGCCTGGTAACAGTTCGCGAGCGTCTGGGCCTGGATCCCCTGGCTGGCGTCGACCAACAGCAGCGCTCCTTCGCAGGCCGCCAGCGAGCGCGAGACCTCGTACCCGAAGTCCACGTGGCCGGGAGTGTCGATGAGCTGGAGAATATGGCCCGCGTAGTAGACCCGCACGTTCTGGGCCTTGATGGTGATGCCGCGCTCGCGTTCAATGTCCATCGAGTCGAGGTACTGGGCGCGCATTAGGCGCGGATCGACGGCGCCGGTGATCTCGAGGATGCGGTCCGACAGGGTCGACTTGCCGTGGTCGACGTGCGAAATGATCGAAAAGTTCCGGATTTTGCTGGTTTCGACACGAGTTGGAGGAGTTGCCACGGTGTAGAAAGGCTACCCGTCGCCAAGTGTGGCGAACCGTTTGGAGAGTCTCGCGGCGGCCCTGCTAGCCTTATGCAGCCCGCCGGACAGTTTCGGCGCACTGATAACGAGGTTTTTCGTGGCAAATATCAAGAGCCAGATCAAGCGCAACAAGCAGACCATCGTCGCGCGCGACCGCAACAAGGCCGTCAAGTCCGAGCTGCGCACCCGCACCAAGAACGCGGTCGCCGCCGTTGGTACCGAGAACGAGGAGACGGCCCTTCGCGCCGCCGTCAAGCGCATCGACAAGGCCGCCGCCAAGGGCGTCATCCACAAGAACCAGGCCGCCAACAAGAAGAGCGGTCTGATGCGTCGGATCGCTACTCTGCGCCAGGAAGCCTAAGCCCGCTTCTTTCGTCGACTCACCACTTTGCCTCGGGACTCGTCACGTGGTCACCGAACAACTAGCGCCGGCGCGCGCTCTGGGTCATCTTCGCGAGGCGAGCGACCAGGACCTCAACGACCGTCACGTCGGTCACGTCGAGGTCGGTGTTCAGATCCTTGCCCCCGTAGCTGACGCCGCCCTTTAGATCGATGTCGGCCCGCGTGATCATGTGCACGGCCTCGGCGATCCTCTCGGCCCCGAGGCGCTGGGCGACGCGTAACGCCTTGCCCGCCGGGTAGCGGTTGATGCCGAGTAGCGCCGCCGCCTCGTCCTCGCCGTGCACGCCGCTGCCCTCCAGGCGGGCCATGCGCAGGTAGTGGCGCTGGAGGATGTTGACGATCTGCAGTCCCGCTCGACCCTTGGAGTCGAGCATGCGTCGGGCGGTCACGATGGCCTTGGTGGCGTCGCCGGCGTCGACGGCGTCGGTGAGGTCCCACTCGGGTACGTCGCCGGCATCACCGAGGTAGGGCTCGATGTGGCTGAACGAGAGCGGCGATGAGCCGTAGATCGTCTGAAGTGTGCGCGCGAGGGCGTCCACGCGCGCGACGTCGTCACCCACCTGCTCGGCGACCTTCTGGGCGGTCGGGCGGTCGACGTTGACGCGGTATTCGGTCAATTTCGCTTCGACGAACGAGACG
>JADGOK010000244.1 GCA_017882985.1 Acidimicrobiales bacterium | reverse complement strand
CCGACGGGAGAGCGAAGTCGATCCCCGCGCCAGGCCAACAGCCCGATGCCGAGCGCCACGTTCACGAAGAAGAAGCCGATCAACAACGGCCCGAGCGTCGAGGAGGAGAACGCGTGCACGCTCTGCAGCACGCCCGAGCGCGTGAAGAACGTGCCGAGCACCGTCAAGGCGAAGGTGGCGATCGCCAACGAGAGGTTCCACACGCGAAACAGACCGCGTCGGTCCTGGACGATCACCGAATGGATATACGCGGTCGCGGTCAACCACGGCAAGAGTGCCGCGTTCTCGACCGGGTCCCAGCCCCAGAAACCGCCCCACCCGAGCACCTGGTAGCTCCACCATGCTCCGAGCACGATGCCGACCGACAGCGCGCCCCAGGCGAGCACGGTCCAACGACGCTGTTCGAGGGGCCAACGATCCTGGACTCGTCCGGTAATGAGCATGGCAATGGCGAAGGCGAACGGCACCGTGAAGCCCACGAAGCCGGCGTAGAGCAGAGGTGGATGCATCGCCACGAGAGGATTGTCCTGGAGCAGCGCGTTCGGTCCCGCCCCCTGCAGAACGCGCGCCGCGTTGTGCACGAAAGGATCCGCGGGTCCCATCATCAAGAACGTGAAGAAGGCGCCGACAAAGAACAGCACGGTGATCGCCCAGCCCACCACCGCGTCGGCGGCGTCGCGCCGGTAGTAGAGGACGACGCCGAGGGTCACCGCACCGAGCAACAGCGCCCAGAGCAACAGCGATCCCTCGAGTGCTGACCACATGCCGGTGATCGAGTACAAGAGCGGCGTGAAGGTCGCGTTGTTCTCCGCGACGTAGGCGAGCGAGAAGTTGTGCGTGATCAAGGCGAACTGCATGACGCCGACCGCACCCGCGACGCCGAGTAGTGCCAAACCCGCCCACCAACGCGCGTGCGACGGGCGACGGTGACGAAGGGCGACCAACTGGTCGATGATGCCGCCGAACGCGCCCACGAAGGCCACGTAGAGCGCCGCGCGCCCGAGCCAGGTCAACGTCATCGCGTGGTGCCGTTGGGCGCCTTCACCCGGGAGGGGTGCTTGGCGATGTAGGACGCGGTGTGCTTGACGAGTATCTGCGTGCCGTCAAAGACGTCCGACGTCGCGCTCGTGAAGTGACCAACGACCACGACCGGAATGTCGCCCTGAAAGAGCTGTGGCGGCGTGCCGTGCGCGACGACGCTCACCTGGTGGTCGCCGCTGCCCGTGAGCACGAAGGACGCGCCACTCGACGTGCGCGTGATGGTGTGCGCCTTCACCACGCCCTCGAGTCGGATGACGGTGGTGCCCACGGCGCTCCGGCTCGCGAGGACCTCGTCAACGGTCTTGAAGTAATCAAGGGAGTGCAACAGCCCCTGACTGAGTAGCGCCACGATCGCGATGGCGAGAACCGCGAGCACCAGCACCGATCGGCGCCGACTGCGACTGGGTGACGACGGCGGTTCGACCGGGGTGAGGTCGAGGTGCTGTTCAGTGTTCGTCACGACGTCCCCGCCACCAGATCGACAGCGCGTAGAGCGCCAGTCCCCCAAAGGCGAACGCGTACCCCGCACCGACGTAGCCCACTAGAACGCTCCCTCGCGTCGTCGCTGCTCGAGAGCCTCGGCGACGGACTGATTCGCCGCGTGTTCACGAGCGACCTCGAGTCGATAACGGGCTCGCAGCAGCCAGAAGAAGAGCATCGTGAAGGCGACGAAGCTGAGTAGCAGCGTCCAGGCCATGATGCCGTGGATCTTCAAGGTCCGGTCGGCCGTGAAGACCGTCGCGCCCTGGTGCAGTGTCTTCCACCACTGCACCGAGAAGTGGATGATCGGCACGTTGATCGCCGACAGGATGGCGAAGACGGCGCTGCGCCGCGCACGTAAGGTCGGATCGTCGTTGGCCCGGCGTAGTGCGAGGTACCCGAGGGCCAACACGCCGAGGATCGCCGTCGAGGTGAGTCGCGCGTCCCAGGCCCACCAGACACCCCACGTGGGTCGACCCCAGATCGATCCGGTGATCAAGGTGAGGACAATGAAGACGAGACTCACTTCCATGGCGCAGTGCGCGACCCGGTCGACCACAATCGACCGGGTGCGCGACCAGAGAAAGAGCGCACTGGCGATCGCGGCGGTGCCGAAGGAAAGGTAGAGCGCCACCCAGGCGAGCGCTGGGTGCACGTAGACGAGTCGGGCGAGGTCACCTTGGGTCTTGTCCGGCGGGGTCACGACGAGCCCGAGCCAGGCGGTGAGCGCGAGGCTCACGAACGTCACGGGTCCAAGTAGCCGTTGGGAGAGCAGTTTCATCACGATTCCTCCAACACACCGTAAAGGAGAATCCCCGCCCCGAGATACGCCGCCAACGCCACCACGATGATCAGCCACCATTCCCAGAGCCCTCCACCGTGCAACGCGGCACTGAACGAGCGCTCGCCGGCGATCAGCAACGGCGCGAATGCCGGCAGGGCGAGCACCGGCAAGAGGGTGGCCGTCGCGCCGTCGCCGGCCGTCAGCGCGCCGTACAGGGTGCCAGCACAGGCGAGGGCCGCCAGTACCAGGACGACGCTGGGAAGGGCCACCAGAGCCCCGCGCAGGGCCGTATGCAGAAAGAGCACGGCGCCCCCGAGCAGTACCAAACCGCTGACCCATAGCTCCACCGCGAGGGCCAGGGACTTGCCGAGAAAGACCCCGGCGGGGTCCAGTCCGAGCGTGGCGATCGACGCCTTCGTGCCCGGCGTGCGCTCGACGGCCTGACTGCGATTGATCATCAAGAGTGCGACCAGCAGGTTGACCAGATAGAACAGCCCCGGGCCGGCGTTCGAGTGACCCGCGTTGGCCGGTCCGAGGGCGAGGCCGCTGAGCAGCAGAGCCATCACACCGAACGGCACGACCTGCCACAGCAGCACACGACTGCGCAGTTCAATACGCAGGTCCTTCGCCGCGACCAGCAGCGCGGTGCGAATCACGTCAGGTCGCCCACGATCCGACCCCCGGCCATGGTCAGCGTGCGCGG
>JADGOK010000243.1 GCA_017882985.1 Acidimicrobiales bacterium | reverse complement strand
GCGTCCAGATGAAGAAGGGCGAAGTGCCCCAACCCGAGTCCTTCGCCGACCTGATCTGTTACGTATCCTTCCAGGAACGGGCCACGCAGATCGCGCATCGCAACACCGGCGCCCACCTGCCAAAGACGGACAAGATCGGACGTAACGTCCTCGCGTTGGTGGCCGGTGACGAGACCAAGCACTATCTCTTCTACCGCGACCTCGCGCTCGCCGCGTTTGCCGTGGATCCTTCGACGATGATGATCGCCGCCGCCAAGCAGGTCAGCGCCTTCGCCATGCCGGGCACCGGTATTCCGAGCTTCACGCGCCACGCGGTTCGCATCGCACGCGAGGGTATCTACGGCCTCGGCCAGTTCCTGCGCGACGTGCTCGAGCCGGTACTCGGCCTGTGGGACGTCGGGCATCTCGAGGGACTTTCCGCCGAAGCCGAACGAGCTCGCCAGGACCTCGCGGTCTTCGTAGAAAAGGTGTCACAGAGCGTCGAACGGATGGCCCAAAAGGCCGCCGGCGTCGCCCCGGTCCTTTCGTAGGAATTCCTCGTCGCGCGGACGGCGACGCGTTCGAGCGCCGACTATTCCTTGGTGTTCGCGATCTTTCGGATGTAGTCCTCGAAGGCCTTTTGCTGGGCCTGCACGGCCTGGATCTGGCGCTCGTGCATCTTGCCGCCTCGGGTGATCAGGTAGATGAACGCGCCGAGGAACGGCAGTACGAAGAGGAAGAGAATCCACAGCGCTTTGCCGGTGCCGCTCAGGTCGTGGCTGCGAAAGACGTCGGTCATGATCTGAAAGACCAGCATGATCCACAGGATGAACACGACTACGTAGATGGTGGTGATGAAGACATCGAGCAAGGGATAGTTGGTACCGAACATTCGATGGTCCTTTCCACGCGCCAGCGCCGTCCTCAACCCTACCGTGACCACGTCAGGAATCGAGGAGGAGATCTTCGAGTCGCTGGCGCAATCGGTCGTCGTCGCCCTTGATCGCGACGAGCTTGGTTCGTGAGCGAACACCTCGCACGAGGTGGACCGCGCTGGGGCGTACGTCGAAGGCGGCGGCGAGCACGCTCAGTGCTTCGTTCGTCGCGGCACCTTCTATCGCGCGACTGGTGACGTGGACGACGAGCGCGCCGTCGTACTCGCCGCCGGCCTTCTTCTGACTGGATCCCGGGTGGACGTGGACGGCGACGCGAATCACGGCGCCCCCGCCTCGACGATTGCAGTGGCGCCCGATAGCATCTTTCCGTTCTAGCAACAAAGCCTTCGACGCGCGAACGCGCCTAGGATTTGGTTCATTCGAAAGGGAGGGTTGTGGGACTGAGTTACGACGATGCCATTGCGGCGGTCTCAGCACCAGGTCAGCCCTTCGAAGTCCATTCGATCGAAGTCAACGGCGTCACCAACCGTGCCTTTAAGAACTCGCCGGGCACCTTGCGCGACTTCTTCAATCTGGCCCGGGGCAAGGACGGGACGTTCCTCGTCTACGAAGACGAGGAGTGGACCTTTAACGAGGTCATGAACGAAGTCGACGCGCTGGCCTACGCTTTGGTCCACCACTACGGGATCAAGGTCGGCGACCGGATTGGCATCGCGATGCGCAACCTCCCCGAGTGGGTCGTCTCCTTCGCCGCGATCCTCTCGATCGGGGCAGTCTCGGTTTCGCTCAACGCCTGGTGGACCGAGGACGAACTGGACTACGCCGTCAACGACGCAGGGCTCAGCCTGCTCATCGCCGACCCCGAACGGATCAGCCGCGCCCAGGGCCCGTGCCAGCGCGTCGGCGTGCGGATTCTCGGCGTTCGTCTGGACGAGTTGCAGCCGCTCAGCCCCGGCGTCGAGGACTGGCACAACGTGGTGGTGTCCGGCGCGACGATGCCAGAAGTTGACCTTCATCCCGACAACGACGCGACGATTCTCTACACGTCGGGCACGACCGGTTTTCCCAAGGGCGCGGTGTCGACCCATCGGGCGATCTGCCAGGCGATCATGTCGTTCTCCTCGGGCGCCTCGATCATTGACGCTCGTCGCGGACCCGAGGACACCGGGTCCGGTCGGGCGCCGTGCTTCATCTTGATCGTGCCGCTTTTTCACGTGACGGGCTGCATTCCGGTGATGATGTCGTGCTTCTCGTGGAACTTCAAGCTCGTGATGATGCACCGTTGGGAACCGGATCGGGCGTTACAACTCATCGAGCGTCACCAGGTGACGAATTTCGTGGGCGTACCCACCCAGTCGTGGGACCTCGTGGAGAGCCCGAACTTCGCGAACTACGACACCAGTTCGCTCACCGCGGTCGGTGGTGGTGGCGCCCCGGCACCCCCGACGCTGGTCACGCGCGTCGAGAATTCGTTCAAGCGAGGTCGACCCTCCCTCGGCTACGGGATGACCGAGACCAACGCCTACGGTCCGGGCAACTACGGCGACGACTACGTGAGCCATCCCACCTCGACCGGTCGCACGCCCACGATCACCATGGACGTCGAGATTCGCGACGGGGACCTCACCGCTTTGGCGCCCAACGTCAACGGCGAGATCTGGCTGAAGTCACCGACGATCATTCGTGGCTACTGGCAACGACCCGACGACACGGCGACGGCGATCGTCGACGGTTGGGTGCGAACGGGCGACCTCGGTCACGTCGACGACGAGGGCTTTCTCTACGTCGAAGATCGAGTGAAGGACATGATCATCCGCGCGGGGGAGAACGTCTACTCCGCCGAGGTGGAAGCCGCCATCTACGAACAGCCCGCGGTGTACGAAGCCGCTGTCTTCGGATTGCCTCACGAGCGCCTCGGCGAAGAGGTGGCCTGCGTCGTGATGCTCAAGCCCGGCAGGAGCCTCGGCGAGGACGAGCTGCGTTCGCACCTCGCCGTTCGCCTGGCGAACTTCATGATCCCCACGCGCGTCGCCTTCACCGACCAGCAACTTCCGCGCAATGCGGCGGGGAAGTTTCTCAAGCGCGAGATGCCGGCGCGCTACTTCGACTGAGCGTCGCTGATCGCGGCGCGCGCGTAGTCGG
>JADGOK010000011.1 GCA_017882985.1 Acidimicrobiales bacterium | reverse complement strand
GCCGCTTTCGTTGGGCTTTCTCTCTCGTCATCTCGATTGACCAAATGAGCGGCCGCCTTAACGGTGCGGGAGGGTTGAAATCTTGCGCGGCGGGGTCGGGCGCACCCAGCCCACGCCGTCTCAACAATGAGTGTCCCGAGCGGTGACCGGTCATTAGCCGAACGAGTCGTTTTCCAGATCACCGGGCCAGAACCTCTTCGCTATCGACGGAGCGAGGTCGGCACAGTCGCGCGGTCGTGCGGTGAGCAGCGTGGGCATGGGTGACGCCAACGCGGCGCCGCCGGCGAATGGCACCGTCAACGTGGCGTGCCGGACCATGTCCCGTCCCAACCTTCGATCAACGAGAGCGCTGTCGATGAGAGTGTTTGCGAGGCTGACGGGAGAGCGCACGTCAGTGACGCGAAGCGCCTCGGTCGGCAGATGGCGCTCTCGAAGAAGGTGGACGTCGACGAAGGTCTTGTTCGTTCAAGAGCCCCTCGAGGATCCGAGCTTTGAACGTCTCCACGGCAACCAGCCAATTTGGAGCTTGTTCCTCGAGAGACTCGTAACGCCCGAGGGCCGAGGAGGGGACCCTTTGAACCTTTCGAGAAGGCGGCGGGCCCTATCGCCACGCGTCGGAAAAGACCTCTCGCACGCGTACCCTCCCGCCGGTGCGCAGGATCGAACGTCGATAGACCGTCGCCGCCACTCGAGCGACGCCCACGGTGCAGGCGACACTGATCAGGACTGAGGACAGGAACTCCCACCAGGTCGCTGCGCCGAATCCGACGAGAACGGGCATCGCGAAGGGTGCCGTGGGAGGCAGATAGGCAAGGATCTTGAGCAGGGTGGTCGGATATCCCGAGCTGACTTGGGTAAGGGCCATTACGTAACCGAAGATCATCGGGAGACTTAGTGGAAGCGCAAGACTCTGCACCTGATCTTGTCGCTCGGCCATGGATCCGGCGGCGGCGTAGACCCAGCTGTAGAAGGCGTAGCCGAGTACGAGCCAGACCAACGTGCTCACCAGGACGAGTGGCGCGGTGCCGTGCGTGAGATTGGAACCGACGGCTCGCGACAGAGCGAGGGCGAACGCCACTATGAGCGAAGCCTGAGCGAGCGCCACCAGACCAATGCCCATCACCTTTCCGGTAAGGAGTTGGATCGGACGAACTGCTGAGAGCAGCACTTCAATCACCCGACTGGACTTCTCCTCCATGACCCCGATGAGGATCCAAGTGTTGTACTGAGAGAGCATTACGAAGATGAGGATGACGCCAATTAGCGACGTGCTGTCGACGGCCCTCTTTCTTCCCGACTCGATACTCGTTACTGGGAGCGCCTTCGCTGCGGCCAGCGTCTCGGACTGCGAGGTTGAAAGATGAGCAGCCTGCACCGCTCGGGCGAAGCCCACGTTCTTCGCTAACGCCAGAACGAGCTGGGCATCCACGGAGGAATTCGTCGCGGACAGCGGATGGCCGATGACGAGTTGAAGGCCGTTGATGATCGCAATATCGATTCGACCGGAGCGAAGGTCGACCTTGGCATGTTTCACACTTGGTTCAGCCACAAACTGCAGCGTGTCGCCTACGCCCTTGGCCGAACTTTCGACGGTCGTGCGAAATGAAACGGGGAGGTTGCCGACAACACCGATCTTCTGGGGAGGCTGCCTGCTGTTGTTGTGGAGTACGGGGATGATGATGGCGGCAGCCACCACGACCAAGATGAACACGGTCCCCACTTTGAAGATTCGACCACGAAGTCGTTCCCGCATTTCGCGAACCGCGACCAGCCCGACGGCACTCTTGATCGAAGTCAACCATGGACGTGGCGAACGGGGACTGGTCTGACGTCGTCGACGCCGCGTCCAAATCCGAAGAGCCGCGACCACGACGAGTACGGGGATGAGTACGAACTTCATCCGACCGCCTCTCGGAACACTTCGGAAAGACGTCGACGCTCGAAGACGAATTCGGTAATACGACCTGCTCCACGGGCCAACGCGAGAAGTGAGTCGCTGTCAACGTCATCGTCCAATACCAGGCGCACCACCCCGCCCTTCACTTCTGAGATGGTCACGCCGGCGATACCGCTTGCCCACGAGCCAGAGCGATCACCTTCGACCCGCACGACGAGTCTGCGTGGTCCACTCGTGGCAAGCTTGTCGACTCGGCCCGTCACCACTAATCGTCCCTGGTCGATGATCACCACTGATTCACAGAGATTCTCCACCTGATCGAGCTGATGACTGGAAAAGATCACGCAGCAGCCTGCGCGCGCCTGCGTGGCGAGCACCTCTCCGATGACGTCAATACCCGAAGGGTCAAGACCGGCCAGGGGTTCGTCGAGGACCAGTAACTCTGGGTCGTGCAGTAGCGCGGCGGCCATCTGGACGCGTTGTTGATTCCCATGAGAAAGTGCTTCGACTTTGCTCTTCGCCCGATCGGCGATGCCCAGTCGCTCCAACCACGCTGCGGCTGCGGCTGCGGCGGCGTTCGCACTCATCCCGTGCAGTCGGCCGAGATAGGTGAGCTGCTCACCGACGAGCATGCCCGGATAGAGGCCGCGCTCTTCAGGCATGTAGCCAAATCGACGACGCTCCGATTGGCCGACGACACCGCCATTCCACCACACGACACCCGCGTCGAGATCGGTCAGACCGAAGATAGCCCGCATCGTGGTCGTCTTGCCTGCACCATTGGGGCCCAGGAATCCGACGACTTGACCAGAAGGAACGTCGAACGTGAGGTCCTCGAGCGCCGTGAGAGCACCGAACCGGCGACTGAGACCCTCGAGGTGGAGAACGTTCGCCATGGGCTCAGGATACAAAATGCCCGATGAGGTGGATGTTGAAAGTTCAACGAGCCACATCGGAGAGTTGACGTCGTCACCGTCGCGTCAAGTTCATCCGAATCCCTCGTTCGCAAGTTGGGATTGGCGTGGCTCTTTTCGGGTGAGCGCGCGAGGAACGTCAGGGTTTACCCCGATGGTGTTCCGTCGAAGGAACGTTTACTCTTCCCAGAAGACGTCCTCTCCCGATTGAAGGAAGCGCCACCATGAGTGCACCCACGCTCGACGATTCACCTCCTACGAGCTCGCCGGAGAGTCCTTGGGCGGTGGAAACGCACGGACTCACCAAGCGCTTCGGCGACAACGTCGCGGTTAGCGACGTCGAGCTACTTGTCCCACGCGGATGCGCGTTCGGGTATCTCGGTCCCAATGGTGCGGGCCATCCCGTTGAGCACCCTGAAGGCGGACGCCGTCGAGGTGGCGCGCCAGGATTACGCGGACTATTCGAGGTACTTTCTCAGTCCGTCAACGTCGCTCATGGTGAAGGCCGGGTTGTGGATTGAGCTCGAGGCCATCGTCGGGCTCATCGTGGGGCTCGGACTCGGATCGCTGATGGGTCAACGGACCGTCGCGGTGATCCTGATGATCGTGCTCGAGGTCATCCTCACGCCCCTGCTTTCCCACGCGATTATCCCGCACCTGATCAACGTGCAACGAGGGGTCGTCGGTCTCGCCACCGCCCACTTGGAACCGGGTGGCCTGCCGCGCGCGTTCGGCGGCGGCGGCGCTCCGAGGCTCGTGCCCGAGAGCACCACGGTCGCGGTGTGCGTCATCGTTGCCTGGCTCGTCGTCTGGTCGGGGCTGGGTGCGTGGCGCATGGCCACGAGGGACGCGTAGTCAGCGGAGGCTGCGCCTTGGCGGAGGAGGTGGGATTTGAACCCACGGTAGGTTGCCCTACACACGATTTCCAATCGTGGCGATTCGGCCGCTCTCGCACTCCTCCCGAATTCCGATACGCATTCTTGGAAATGAATACCGGCTCGCAAGGCTACCCGAGCCGTGACAACGTAACGCGCGGTAGCCTTTCTACGCCGAGGTCCACAGCAGTGGTCGGGTCCCGTGCGACGACCGTTCGTGAACCGAGTCAGGGGTGGAAGCCAGCAGCTCTCAGCGGATTGTGTTGGGTGCCACGGATCGCCTGACCACTGCTTTGGACCTCGGCACCTGACAGCCCACCGTTAGCATGCGTGCATGGCTGACGCGATTCCCACCCCCACTTCGCTCGACGGTGTGACCTCGTTGTATCGCCGTTTTCGACCGGGTCGTTTCGCCGAACTTCGCGGTCAGGACCACGTCGTTCGAGCCCTGCAAGGGGCCGTCAAGAACGACCGTGTGGTTCACGCCTATCTCTTTTCGGGTCCGCGCGGGACCGGCAAGACGACGACGGCCCGCATCCTCGCCAAGGCGCTCAACTGCGAGCACCCCGTCGACGGCGACGCCTGCAACGTCTGTGCCAGTTGCGTCGCGATCACCAAGGGATCTTCGCTCGACGTCACCGAACTCGACGCGGCGTCGAACAACGGCGTTGACGATATTCGCGAGATCACTGCGGGTGCGTGGCACGGCACGCCCGGGCGTTGGAAGGTCTACATCTTCGACGAGGTCCACCAACTTTCGAAGTCCGCGTCCGTCGCACTGCTGAAGACTCTCGAAGAGCCCCCACCGCACGTCATCTTCGTACTCGCGACGACTGATCCGCACAAGGTGCTACCGACCATTCGCTCGCGGACCCAGCACCTCGAGTTCCGTCTCATTGGTGGCGACACGTTGAGCACGTTGCTGCACGACGTCAAGGGAGCGGCCGGTCTCGCCGCCGACGAAGCGACGATCGACGCCGCCGTTCGCCTCGGCCGCGGCTCGGCCCGTGACGCGCTCAGCGCGTTGGATCAGTTGCTGGCAACGGGATCACTGATCGAGGCGCAACCCGAATTCGACGGACTGTTCCACGCCATGGTTGACGTCGACGCCGTCGGGGCGCTGCGATCGCTTGCCGTACTCACGCAAGAAGGCTGGGACCCCGAGCAGTTGGCCGAGAGTTTCGCCGCCGAGGTCCGTCAGGTATTCCTTCTCCAAGTGGCACCCGAAGTCGCCGACGCGGTTGACAGTGATCGCGATCGACTGAGTGCGTGGGGGTCGCGACTGGGACTTCCGAGAACGGTTCGCATCTTGGAGACCGTTGGGAAGGCGATGCGAGAGATGAAGAGCGCGCCCGAGAAGATCGTCACGCTCGAGGTGGCACTTGTTCGACTGACCCGACCCGAGTTGGACAGTTCACTCGAGGCGCTCGACGAGCGACTCACTAAACTCGAGCGCGGGGCGACCCGCACGCCCGCGCCTGCTCCGCCACCAACCGCGGCGTTGCGTCCGATCGGATCGGTCGAGGTGACCAAGAGTATTTCCGTTCCATCGACGGTGCCGCCGGAACCAGCGCCAACACCAGCGTCCGAGCCCGCACCCGAATCAGTCGAGTCGCCGACCGACGCGCCTCTTACTTCGGCGCCACTCGACTTTGACGACGTCCGCGCCCGATTCGAGCAGCACGTCGTTCCCCGAACTGCCCGCTCAGCACAGATGTTGTTGAAGAGTGCCCAGCTGCGATCGCTCGACGGCAATCGACTCACGATCGCGGTCCCCAGTGATGAGATGCGTCAGAGTACCGATGTCATCATGCCGGGACTACGTAGTGCCCTCGAGCACGAATTCAAGACCGCGTTGCAGGTCGAATGGGTTGTTGACCGAACGCTGAGTTCGGTGACAACGGCGCGCGCTCCTCGTCCCGCCCGTGCGCCGTCGCCCGACGCCGTCGCCGAGGAGGGTTACCCCGGCGACGAGTCGGTCCTGGTCGTTGAATCCGTCGCCGACCACCTCATCACCGAGATGTTCCCAGGCGCCGAGGAGATTTCGTGAGCTATCCGCCACCATTGCAGGCCGTCGTCGACGAGTTGGGTCGTTTTCCCGGCGTCGGTCCGAAATCAGCACAGCGAATCGCGTTTTGGTTGATGCGCCAGCCCGGAGAAGACGTCAGTCGTCTGGCCCAGTCGCTCGACGAGATGCGCACGAAACTTTCGTTCTGCGAGCGGTGTTGCAACATCGCCGAAGCGGGCGGTCTCTGTCCGATCTGTGCTGACGAGCGCCGTGACCAGACGACCATCTGCGTCGTCGAGAATCCGCCTGACGTCGCCGCCGTGGAGCGCTCGGGCGTATTCCACGGCACGTACCACGTGCTGCACGGCGTGCTCAATCCCCTGGAGGGCGTGACGCCGGACCGGCTTCGGATTCAAGAACTCCTTCACCGCCTTCACGGCCCGGTGAAGGAGGTCATTCTCTGTTTCAACTCCAACGTCGAGGGCGACGCCACCGCGATGTACCTCAGTCGACTTCTTCAGGTACCTGGTCTGGTCGTTTCACAACCCGCGAGCGGCCTGCCGGTCGGCGGGGATTTGGAGTTCGCCGACGACCTCACCCTCGGTCGTGCCATTGACGGCCGACGGATACTCACGGACTAGGCGAAGCGCACCACGCAGAGAAGGCCGACCACGAGGCTGTAGATCCCGAACGGGATCAACGTCTTGGTGGTGAACCATCGAACGAGGAACCGCACGGCGACGTACGCGGCGGCTCCAGCGAAGAGGGCGCCGACCACGGTCTGGGTCCGCACGCCGTTGCCTAGCGTCCCCATGAGGTCCGGCAACTTGTAGAGCCCGGCCAGCAGAATCACCGGAGTGGCCAGGAGGAATGAGAAGTTGGCCGCCTCTTCGTGATCGAGCCCGCCCAGCAGGCCCGCCACCATGGCGGCGCCACTTCGCGAGATGCCGGCGAAGAGGGCGAGTATTTGCGACGTACCGATGCTGAGCGCCTTCTTGGCGCTCACCGTCTCCAGTTCCTGGCGTGCGACGTGTCGCCCTCTCGAGCGACGTAGACGTTCACCAAGAAGCAAGATCACGCCGTTGACGGTGAGAAAGATTGCGGCAGCGAGCGGCTTGGCGAAGAGCGTTCGGAGTTTGTGCTCGAGCAGGATCCCCGCGATACCGACCGGAATGGTGCCGATCGCCAGGATGAACAACAAGCGGTAGTTCTTGTCCATTGTCGGATCCGATAGTTGCCACAGCGAAGGGATACCCTTTTCGCGCGCCACGCCCAGTTGCTTTCCCAGTCCTCGAAAGAGCGTGATCCAGGTCGAGCGGTAGTACACGATGAGACCAATCGCGGTGCCGACGTGCAGACCGACAATGAACGCGAGGAAGAAGGACTCGGTCTGGGACTGGCTACTGACCAGATTGTGCCAACCGAGCAGTGCCGGGACGAGAACACTGTGTCCCAGACTCGAGACCGGAAAGAGCTCGGTGATGCCCTGCAAGAGCCCCATCACGATCGCCTGGAAGTACGTAAGGGACGCGAGCACCCTCCAACGCTAAACCACGACGCCGACACCGTGTGCCACCGGCATCGGTCAGACTGGATTCGTGCGGTACTTGACCATTGTTCGACACGGCGAATCGACGCCAGCACCACCCGGCACAGCGGATTTCGAACGGGGGCTGAGTGATCGAGGAAAGCAACAGTGCGAGGAGCTGAGGGAGTGGGCGAGCGACCCTGACGCCCTCGGACGATTCGGGCCCACGATCGCCCTCGTGAGTTCCGCGCACAGAACCAAGGAGACGTATCGTCGAGCGTTCGCCAAAACCGACTTCGTGCGGGACAAGCACTACAGCGAGCTGATTTACAACGGTCGACGCGAGTTCACGCCCGAGGACCTCCTTATTGAATTGGCCGCGATCGATCCGGTGACCACGTCACTCTTGGTCGTGGCGCACAATCCGCCCGTGCTGGAACTGATGTTGTTGCTCGCCAAAGAGATTCCGCACTCGCTCCGGAAGTTCCACTACCGACTCGGCGCGGCGTACGTACTGGCGTTGCCCGACGACCGGCCCGTTGGGCTCAAACGCTACGAAGTCGTTTCGAGTTACCTGCCCTCTTAGGGGGTGCGAAAGATGGCGGCGTCACCCTGACCGCCGCCACCACAGAGCGCGACGGCACCAACCCCGCCGCCGCGTCGGCGAAGTTCGTTGAGCACTGTTATCGCGAGGCGCGTGCCCGACATGCCGACGGGATGACCGAGCGCGATCGCGCCACCGTTCACGTTGACCTTGCTCTCGTCCAAACCGAGCTCATCGGCTGAGGCGAGACCCACGGCCGCGAACGCCTCGTTGATCTCGATCAGGTCGAGCCCGTGCACGGCGAGACCGGCCTTCGCGGCGGCCTGGGCGATGGCGCGCGACGGCTGGGTCAAGAGCGACGCGTCCGGACCGGCGACCTGGCCGTAGCTCACCATTTCGCCGATTGGCTGGAGTCCGAGTTCGGCTGCCTTCTCTGCGGACATGACGAGCACCGCGGCGCCGCCGTCGGAGATTTGGGACGCGTTGCCGGCGGTGATCGTGCCGTCCTTTTCGAAGGCGCCGCGCAACGCGGCGAGTGACGCCACGGTCGTCTCGCCGCGCACGCCCTCGTCAGTGTTGATCAGCAGCGGATCGCCCTTTCGCTGGGGGACCGAAACACCTACGATCTCGTCGGCGAACTTGCCCGCGGCGATCGCCGCTGCCGCCAGTTGGTGGCTGCGCGCGGAGAACTCGTCCTGGCGCGCGCGGGTGATCCGTCCCGCGTTGTAGCGCTCGGTCGACAGACCCATCGCGCACTGGTCGAAGGCGCAGGTGAGCCCGTCGAACATCATCGAGTCCACGACCTTCTGATCGCCGATCCGGTAACCGGCGCGCGCGCCGGGCAGTAGGTAGGGAGCGTTCGTCATCGACTCCATGCCGCCGGCGATGACGATCTCGGCCTCGCCGGCGCGGATCATGAGGTCGGCGAGATAGATCGTCTGGAGGCCCGATAGGCAGACCTTGTTAATGGTGGTGGCGTTCACGGTCATGGGTATGCCGCCCTTCACGGCGGCCTGACGCGCGGTGATCTGACCTTGTCCCGCCTGAAGGACTTGACCCATCAAGACGACGTCGACGCTTCCCGGATCGACGCCGGTGGTCTTCAAGACGCCGGCGATCGCGGCGCCGCCGAGGTCCATGGCACTGAGCGACGTGAAGACTCCCGAGAGCTTGCCAATAGCGGTTCGAGTTCCGGCAACGATGACACTGCGCGACATAGTGACTCCTTCAATGTTCGTCCTTACGGACCTCTCATCACGTTAGACCCTTCGCTCTCGGGTTCGACGAGCGTGCGTCAGGGGGCGGAAAGTGGATCGGCCACTAGCCTCGCCCTGATGAGTGAGATTCTTGACGCGGTACG
>JADGOK010000242.1 GCA_017882985.1 Acidimicrobiales bacterium | reverse complement strand
CGACCGGCCTCGTACCGAACGCGTGGGTGATACGCAACAACGACGCGGCCATGGCGTCGATGAACACCTTCTGCTCCCCACGCTCGATCAGCAGCTTCGGATGAACGCCACCGAGCGCGTCAGTCACCATGAACTCGGCACGCAGCAGTCCGACGCCGTCCACGTCCATCGCGGCGACCTCCTCGGCGTGTTCGGCGAACGCCAGATTGGCGTAGAGGCGTGTCGCCAGGGGCAGCGGTGAACTCTCGACGCCCGCAGCGTGGACCTGAACGGTCGAAGAGGTTGCGCCAACCACTGGAGCGTTGGCGCCAACGCCGAGGTCGCCCTCGTACACCGCGCCCTCGGAGCCGTCGACGGTCACCACTTCACCGGTGCGCAGCACCGTCGTCGCAGTGCGAGCACCGACGACACAGGGAACACCGAGCTCCCTCGACACGATCGCGGCGTGACAGGTGATGCCACCTCCGTCGGTGACCAGCGCGCCGGCCCGACGCATGATTGGCACCCAGTCGGGGCTCGTCATGCGTGCCACGAGGATCTCACCAGCGAGAAACTCGTCACCCTGATCGGGTGAGTCCATGATGCGCACCGCGCCGACCGCGCGACCCGACGACGCCGCCAAGCCCTGGATCAACGGCCGCTTCACTTCTGTCACCGCTTTCGGTTCCGGTGACGGGGCGCCGAGCGTCGTGATCGGACGCGACTGGACGAGATACTGACGCCCGTCAGCGATCGCCCATTCGGTGTCCTGGGGTGATCCGTAGTGTGCTTCAGTCGCCAGCCCGAGTCGGGCCAACTCCACGGCCTCGTCGTCGGACAGGACCCGACGTGATCCCTCGTCGGGGCTGAGGTCAACGTGCAGGTCGCTGCCGTCGGGACCTCGGACCAACTTGAAGTCCTTGGTGCCCACGCGCACGTGCAACAGAGTGGGTCCGGCCTTGGAGAGAATGTACGTGTCCGGCTCGACCTCACCACTCACGACCACTTCGCCTTGGCCGAACGCCGCGTCGATGACGACGCGCGACGTGTCGCCCGTCGAGGGGTCGGCGGTGAACATCACGCCGGACCGCTCAGAAGGAATCATCTCTTGGACAATGACACCCATTGCCGGCACGTCGTCGAGGGACTTGGTCACGCGATAGGAGATCACGCGCGCACCGTAGAGCGAAGCCCAGCAGTCGACGACCTTCTTAAGGACGTCATCGTCACCCGCCACGTTCGTGAACGTCGCGTTCATCCCGGCGAACGAGGTGTCGCCGGCGTCTTCTCCGGTGCCCGACGACCGCACCGCCACGCGCACGCCGTCACCCAGTTGGTGGTAGGCCTCAAGAATCGCGTTGGCGAGGTCCGCTGGCAGGGTCAGGCCCCGCAAGAGGCGCTGGGCCTCCTCGGCCACACGCGTCAGCTCCGACGTCTTCTCGGTGTTGACGTCCGCGAGCAACGTCGAAAGACCGGTAACAACGTTGCCAGTCTCCAAGGCGTAGCGATAAGCGTCAGACGTGACGACAAATCCAGGGGGAACGGGCAAACCGGCCGCGGTGATCTCGCCCAAGTTGGCTCCTTTTCCACCCACCAGCGCGACATCAGCCAGGCGAATCTTGTTGAACCACCGCACGAGTTCCATAACCACTCTCCGATCCATCGACACCTGAAGGTGCACCCCCATTCTGAACGTCGCTGCGCCAAAGTGACTAGAGAATTAAGTCACTGAATCAGGTCACTTCACCGTGCGAACGCGGCCGTCGAGAAGACGTCCGATTCCGACCCACCTCCACTGTTGGTCCGCGATCCGCGCCGCCGGCACGATGCAGTCAACGCGCGGAACGCACACGCCACCAACGCCATCACCGGTCAGGACCAAGGTCATTAGTTCGCCATTCGAGGCGCCGCCAGAACGTGAGCGTGAGAAGATGAACTTGGGACTTTCCCGGAATTGAGGAACGCAGTGTCACACGATTCTGATCACGACGGACCGCAAGAGGGCGACGGGTCACTGCGCAGTGTCGGTTTCGACGTGAACGTCTATCCCGCGGAGCTGGAACGCGACGTGGCCACGACCACGGGCCTGACGCTCCACCTGCGCCCCATCCGTCCGGGGGACGCGGATCTGCTCGTCGCGTTCCACGAACGACTCTCCCCCGGTGCCGTCTATCGCCGCTATTTCTCATGGCACCCAGAGCTCTCGGCCAAAGAGGTCAACCGCTACACGAACGTGGACTACGTCGACCGCCTTGCACTCATCGTCACCGACGGCGACGCGCTCGTTGCGGTGGGGCGTTACGACCGCATTCCGGACAGCCATGACGCCGAGGTTGCGTTCATCGTCGCCGACGCGTACCAGCACCAAGGCATCGGTCTGTTGCTCTTGCATAATCTGGCCGGAGCCGCCCGCTTGCGCGGCATCACGAGCTTTAGCGCTGAGACTCAGGCGGACAATCGCAACATGATGAACGTATTTCGCGAATCGGGTTTTCATGTCCGAGCGTCCATCGACGATGAGGTACTCAGCGTGCGGTTTTCCATCGAGCCCGACGAACCGGATCTCTCGATGGGCACGACCGAGGACGTCGTTCACGGCGCGGACCCCGACCAGAGCGCTTGATGCTGATCGTCAATGAACCGCACGACGATTCGGGTCATGAGGAGCGCGGTCACCCGGAACGACCCGACCGGACCCGCGCGGTCATGGACGGCGTCGCCGCACTGAACCTCGACAGTGATCTCGAGTTCGTCGCCGCACGCGTGGCAACGCGCGCCGAACTCACGAGGGTGCACGAGGGCGCCTATCTCGATGAACTGGGGGTGTTCTGTTACGAAGGAGGTGGCGACATCGATCAGGACACCTACGCCACCTTTGACTCGTGGAGGATCGCTCAGTACGCCGCCGGCGCAGGTCTCGCGGTTATCGAGCGACTCCGCGAACTCAGCGATGGCGTCGGATTCGTTGTCACTCGTCCGCCGGGTCATCACGCGCTGCGCGACCGTGCTATGGGATTCTGCCTCTTGAACAACATCGCGGTCGCGGCGG
>JADGOK010000241.1 GCA_017882985.1 Acidimicrobiales bacterium | reverse complement strand
CGCCTGACCCCGCGCGAGCGGCGTCGAGGATGGCCGCGGTCACGGTCGCGAGGTCCTCGTCGCCGATGATGTACGGAGGCATCGTGTAGATGAGGTCGCGGAACGTGTTCTTCACCATCTCGATCTCGTAGACGCCGGGATTCTTCACGCGCCCCGCCAGCGCGAAGAGTCGGGTCCCGGTGGAACGTCCGCCCCCGAGTGCCGCGAACGCTGCGCCGCCGTTCATGATGATCCAGGGCAGGTTTGACATCGTCTCGACGTTGTTCACAACCGTCGGCTCGCCGTAGAGACCCGTGACCGCGGGAAAGAACGGCGGCTTGATCCTCGGAAAACCGCGCTTGCCTTCGAGGGCCTCGATGAGTGACGTCTCCTCACCGCAGATGTAGGCTCCCGCGCCCGGGTGCAGGACGACGTCGAGTGAGAACGAGGAGTCAAAGATCTTGCGCCCGAGGGCACCGTGGTCGTACGCGTCGTTGATGGCCTGTTGGACTCGCTCGAGACCGAGCGCGAACTCGCCACGCAGGAAGATGAAGACCTGACTCACCTGCAGCGCGTACGCGGCGATGATGACGCCCTCGACCAACTGGTGGGGATCGCGTTCGACGAGGAAGTGGTCCTTGAACGTGGCGGGCTCGGACTCGTCGCCGTTCACGACGAGGTACGACACGGGCGACTTTCGTAACATCGACCACTTGCGTCCAGCCGGAAATCCCGCGCCGCCACGACCGAGCAGCGACGCCTCGTCGACTTCGGTCGCGACCTCTTCGGGCAACATCGTCAACGCCTTGTGCAGGCCTTCGTAGCCGCCCGTAGCGAGATAACGCGTGAAGCTATGCGAGTCATCGAACTCGGCACGTGACGAGACGATACGAGGAGCGTCGAGCGTTGCCATCACGAACTCTCCTTCGAGACGCGCGCCTCGCGCGCGGCCTTGGCCTCGGCTCGTTCGGTGGCGACTTCGCTCCGCTCGGCGCGAAGTCCGCCGTTACGACGCACCCGGATGAGCGTGCCGTGCGAGGGAACGTCGTGATCGAGGCGCCCGTTTCGCAGGTCGTCGACCATCTCGTCGAACGCGGCGGGCGTCGTGGAACGAACGTAGCGGTGGTTCACCTGTACGCAGGGCGCCAGGTTGCAGTCCGCGAGACATTCGGTCTCTTCCAGGGTGAACAGACCATCAGGCGACGTCGAGCCGACCGAGCAGCCGAGGGTCGTGCTCGCGTGCTCCAGCAACTCCTCGCCGCCGGCGAGGAGACAGGCGATGTTGGTGCAGACGCCCACGACGTATTTGCCCACCGGCTCGAGGTGGTACATGTCATAGAACGACGCCGTACCGCGCACGTCGGCCGGCGTGGTGTCGGTCAACAGTGCGACCTCGGCGATGCCTTCGTCGCTCAGGTAGCCGTCTTGCTCTTGGGCGAGGTGCAGCAGGGGCAGCATCGCCGAGCGCTTGCGCGGGTAGAGCGCGATGATCTCCTCCGCGCGTTGGCGAAGGTCGGTGCGAAAATGGCTCATCGATCGACCTCCCCCATCACCGGGTCGATCGTCGAGATCACGGTGATGGTGTCGGACATCGAACCGCCGCGCATCAACAGCGACACCGCCTGCAGATTCACGAAGCTGGGGCCGCGCACGTGGATCCGGTACGGCTTGGGACCGCCGTCGGCGACGATGTAGCAGCCGAGTTCGCCGCGCGGCGACTCGACCGCTACGTAGACCTCGCCCGCGGGAACGTGGAATCCCTCGGTGAACAGTTTGAAGTGGTGGATCAGCGCCTCCATCGACTCGCCAATGCGCGCGCGCGGCGGTGGGGTGACCTTGGGGTCTTGACTGCGGTAGTCGCCACTGGGCATCATGTCGATGCACTGGCGGATGATGCGGATCGATTCGCGGATCTCGTTCAACCGGATCGCGTAGCGGTCGAAGTTGTCGCCGAAGGTGCCGACGATGACGTCGAACTCGACCTGGTCGTAGGCGAGGTACGGCATGGAACGACGCAGGTCCCACGGCACGCCGGTGGAGCGAAGGAGCGGGCCGGTGACGCTCAGTGCGAGCGCCTCTTCGGCGTTCATCGGGGCGACGCCGACCATTCGTTCGCGAAAGATCGGCTGACCGGTGAGGAGTTGGTCGTACTCGAAGGTCCGCGGGAGGATCGTGTCGCAAATCACCAACACGTCGTCCCGCCACCCGTCGGGAAGGTCCGCCGCCACGCCGCCGGGACGCACGTAGTTGAGGTTCATTCGCAGTCCCGCGGTCTTCTCGAAGAAGGCGAGGATCAGTTCACGTTCGCGCAGTCCGTAGATCATCATCGACGATGCTCCGAGGTCCATGCCGTTGGTCGCCATCCACACCAGGTGCGACGAGACGCGGTTGAGCTCGCTCATCATCATGCGAATCCACACCGCCCGGTCGGGCACTTCGATGCCCAGCAACTTCTCGACGGCCATGGAGTAGGCCAGCTCGTTGATGACCGGACTGAGGTAATCCATGCGCGTGACGTTGGTCCCGCCCTGGACGTAGCTCAACTCCTCGCCGGTCTTTTCCATGCCGGTGTGCAGGTACCCGATGACCGGCTTGGTGCGAAGAATGAACTCGCCGTCCAACTCGAGCATGAGTCGCAGCACGCCGTGCGTCGACGGGTGCGAAGGACCCATGTTGATGATCATCGTCTCGTCGTCACGCCGGTCGTAGTCGACCGAATTCGGATCGAAACTACGCCCGTCGAGGCGCAGCACTGCTCCCACTTCTCGACTCAGTTGGCCCGAAGGCGTGAGGTCACGACGCTGAAGTTCCTGGGCCCCTTCGGACGTCTCAGCCGCGAGCAGGTCGATGCGTTCGGCGGTACGGATCGTCGGGTCGCTCACCGGGGACCCGGCGCTTCCTTGAATTGGACGGGGACCCGTCCGCTGCCGTAGTCCTTGCGCAGGGGATGACCCTCCCAATCCTCGGGCATCAAGATGCGCGTCAAGTCGGGGTGACCGCGAAAGAGCACGCCGAACATGTCGAACGCCTCTCGCTCCATCGCCTCGGTACCCGGATAC
>JADGOK010000240.1 GCA_017882985.1 Acidimicrobiales bacterium | reverse complement strand
CTCGCGGTGGCGTCGGCGGCCCTGCACTTCGCGGTGCCGCGCACGCTCGCCGCCGTGGGTGAGGTCGGTCTCGCCGGGGAGCTGCGTGCCGTGTCGGGCCTTGCTCGCAGGGTTCGTGAGGCACAGCGTCTGGGCGCGACGTCGGTGATCGTGCCCGCGGAGGGAGAGCTCGATGGCGTCGTCGCCATGACGGTCCATCGCTGTCGATCGCTCGGCGAGGCGATCGAAGCCGCGCGGATTGACACAAAATGAACGAAGTCTGGTAGAATAACTAATCCCCCTTTCGCCCCGCTGGGCGGATTCCCTTTGAGGAGAACCAGGTTTATGACTGCTCGCAAGTACAAAAAAGGCGATCGTCTCGTCTACCCCCACCACGGCGCCTGCACCGTGGAGAAGATCGAGAAGATGACGGCCTTTGACGTGAAGCAGGACTACCTGAAACTGAAGGTCGCCTACACCGACTTGGTCCTGATGGTTCCGGTCGCCAACGCCGAATCGGTGGGACTTCGCGATGTCATCAACGATGAAGAGGTCGAAGAGGTCTTCGCCGTGCTGCGCAAGAAAGAGGCGCGCATGCCCACCAACTGGTCGCGTCGCTTCAAGAACCACTCCGAGAAGCTTCGTTCGGGCGACATCTACCAAGTGGCCGAGGTCGTTCGCAACCTCTCGATCCGCGACAAGGACAAGGGCCTCTCGGCCGGCGAGAAGCGCATGCTGACGCGGGCCCGCCAGATCCTGGTCTCGGAGTTGACCTTCGCGCTCAACGTCGACACGGAAGCGGCTGAAGAAAAGCTCGCCTCGGTTCTCCCGTAGTCATGACCGTCGCGGCCGTCGTCGTGGCCGCCGGCCAGGGAGTTCGATTCGGGAGTCTGAAGCAGTTCGCCGTGCTCGAGAACGAAACGGTGAGCGCTCTCAGTATCCGCCACGCGCGTTCGGTTGCCCAGCTCGTGGTCCTCGTCGTGCCCGCGGGATACGCGGGTGACGGCGAAGGTGCCGACGTGGTCGTCACCGGCGGCTCCACCAGAGCCGCGTCGGTGCGCGCGGGCCTCGCCTACTGCGCCGACGCCGACGTCGTCGTCGTGCACGACGCCGCGCGCCCGCTGGCGTCGCCTGAGTTGTTCGCCGCGGTGGTCGCGGCCGTTCGCGACGGGGCCGACGGCGCCGTTCCCGGACTCGCAGTGACCGATACGGTCAAGCGCGTGGGTGCCGACGGCGCGAGCCTCGTGGTCGTGGGGACCGAGTCGCGCGACGATATGGTCACCGTCCAGACGCCGCAAGCCTTTCGACGCGAGGTGCTGACGCGCGCGCACGCCAACGCCACCGACGCCACCGACGACGCGGCGCTCGTCGAGGCGATCGGCGCCCGGGTCGTCGTGGTCCCCGGCGAGCGTGACAACATCAAGATCACCGCGATTGGCGACCTCGAACGGATCGCCCAGTTCCAGGGGAGCGGACAGTGAGAATCGGACAGGGCATCGACGTGCACCGCGTCAGCGACGACGCCGCACGAGCGCTGGTGTTGGGTCTCGTGACGATCCCGGACGCCGCGGGGCTCGACGGCCACTCCGACGCCGACGTGGCCACGCACGCGTTGTGTGACGCACTCTTGGGCGCGGCGAACCTTGGCGATCTCGGTCGCCACTTTCCCGACACCGACGAGGCGACGGCGGGTGTCTCGTCGCGCGAGCTTCTCGAGCGCACGGTGGTGCTCGTGCTCGCGGCCGGATTTCGAATCTCCTCTGCCGACCTCACGATCATCGCCGAGCGACCTCGCCTCGCGCCGTTCATGAAGGAAATGTCCGAAGAACTCACCCGGGTCGTCGGCACCGTCGTTTCCGTGAAGGCCACCACCGCTGAAGGTCTGGGTGCCCTTGGTCGGGTGGAGGGCATCGGTGCGATCGCCGTCGCGCTCGTTGAGGAGACCCTGTGAGTCCGCGTCCGTCACCACGTCGCGGTGCGCCCAAGGGTCGCCCTCCACATCCGGGACGTCCCGGTGGAGCGCCGGGTGGACCGCGGCGCACGCCGAGTCGTGAGAAGGAGGGGCTCGGCGGCGAGCAGGTCGAAGGCCGCCACGCGGTGCTGGAACTCCTCAAAGCGCGACGACGTCAGATTCAACGGATCTTCGTCGCCGACGCGCAGGATCCTTCGGACATTCTCGACGCCATCGAACTCGAGGCCCAGCGCCAACGCGTGCCGGTCCAGGTGGTGTCGATGGCCCGACTCGACCGCGAGGCGCGCACCGAAGGCCACCAGGGCGTCATGGCCATCGCGAGTCGACTCCAAACGGTCGGACTCGACACGCTCTTGCAGCACGATCACCCGTTCCTCTTGGTGTGCGACGGCGTGACCGATCCGCGCAATCTCGGCGCGATGCTGCGCAGCGCCGATGGCGCCGGCGTGACCGGCGTGATCGTGCCGCGCCACCGCGCCGCACGAATCTCTCCCACGGTCACCAAGACCGCGGCGGGGGCCATCGAGTACCTGACCTTCTGCGACGTGGGCGGCATTCCGGCGGCGATCGACCAGCTCAACAAGGCGGGCGTGTTGACGGTCGGACTGGCGGGTGAGGCGAAGGAGTCTATCTATGACCTCGACCTCGGATCAGTGCCGGTTGCGTTGATCGTCGGCGGAGAAGAGAAGGGCCTCGCGACCCTGACGAGAAAACGATGCGCCGCGATGGTGTCGATTCCGCAGCTGGGCAAGATCAGTTCACTGAACGCGGGCGTCGCGGTGTCGGTCGCCGCCTTCGAAGTCGCTCGTCAACGCGGTTTCAAGAGGTAGCGACCGCGGTCGTCGCGATTGTCGCCTTACCTCTCGCGTTGAAGTTTCTTTTCGTCTCCTGAAGCTTTTATGTGATAGTGATGAGTTGCAAGGGTGCAACAAGAAACACGTTGTCTTCATCGTGCATTGATTTCGACGGTGAAGACGTGGCTTCGCACCCGTGGCAGTTTCGCCCGTACGGGTAACGAAGTTGTTCAACGTTCGCCTGAGTGCCCAGACGCGCCTCTCCTCAATCGGAAGGAAGATGATGCGTCGGATACATCGCTC
>JADGOK010000239.1 GCA_017882985.1 Acidimicrobiales bacterium | reverse complement strand
CCGATCTCGGGAACCGCGTCGGTGGCGAGGCGGATGCTCAACTCCTCCCAGATGCGCTCGTCGGACCATTCGTCGAGTGTCTCCTCGGGGCGCACCCCGAGGTAGAGACGGCTGATCTCCGGCGAGCGCATCGAGTACAGCGCGAAGCCGTTCTCGTGTCGGCAGTAGATGAGTTCTTCGGTCGCGGGCGGCGCCTGGGCGATGATGCCCAGCCACGAGAACGGATAGGTCCGTTCGTAGCGCCGCAGCAGGTTCGTAGGAATCGCACGGTTGGCGACGCCGAACGTGCCATCACAACCGGCGACGTAGTCGCACGTGACGTGGATCGCCTCCGCACTCGTCGTCACCTCGAGCGAGGGCGCGTCGGAGGTGAGCCCGGCGATCGCCGTCACCTCCGCCTCGAAGTGCAGCGGCGCGCCGAGCGCGAGTCGCGCGGTCACGAGGTCCTTGACGACCTCTTGCTGTCCGTAGACCGTGATGGGCTTACCCCCGGCGAGTTCGCTCAGCGCAATCCGGTGCGAGACGCGATCGAATCGAAGTTCGATGCCGTGGTGCACGAGTCCGTCGCGTCGCATGCGCTCGCCCACGCCGGCCTCGGACAAGAGTTCGGTGATGCCGTACTCGATAACGCCCGCGCGAACGCGGTGCTCCACGTACTCACGACTTCGATGCTCGAAGATGACGTTGTCGATCCCCTCGCGACTGAGGAGGTGGCCGAGCAACAGTCCCGCCGGTCCGGCACCGATGATCGCAACCTGAGTCCGCACTTCGATCATGATGCTCCCCGTTCTCCAGCCCCGCGTCTTTCGCACCGCACCATGCCGAGCGTCAAACGTGAGTCAACGACTTTCTACTGGCTGGAGGATTAGTGTACTGTTCAGTTAGTTCGGCCCTCGTGGTTACGAAGTTATCTTGAGCCACCAGTCTGCAGGGACGGGTGTTGAGCATCGCGGAGGAATGAGATGGCGTTGGTGGTCCGCAACACCGAGCGTACCGCGCTGGACGTCGTCGACGCTCTGGCCGGCTACGGCGTGGCGACGATCCACGAGGCCCAGGATCGCACGGGACTGTTCGGTGCGCACCTACGACCGATCTACCGGCCTGCGCGCATCGCTGGCAACGCACTGACCTGCGAAGTCGCGCCGGGTGACAACTGGTCCATCCACGTTGCAGTCGAACTCGCCAAGCCCGGCGACGTGCTCGTCGTGACGCCCACCAGTCCGTGCAGCGACGGCTACTTCGGCGAACTCCTCGCGACCAGCCTGGTCGCACACGGCGTGCGCGGACTGATCATCGACGCCGGCGTGCGCGACGTCGCCGACCTCACGACCATGGGTTTTCCGGTCTGGTCCAAGGCTGTGAGCGCCCAGGGTACGGTGAAGGAGACGCTCGGCAACGTCCAGACGCCCATTGTCTGCGCGGGAGCGTACGTGCGTCCCGGCGACGTCGTCATCGCCGACGACGACGGCGTCGTGGTCGTTCGTCGTGAGGACGCCGCCAAGATCGTTGCGGCCTCCAAGGCCCGCGAAGAGAACGAGCAGGAGAAGAGGCTTCGCCTGGCCAACGGTGAACTGGGCCTCGACATGTACGCCATGCGGGACAAGCTCGCCCAACGCGGGCTCCGCTACGTCGACGAGGCGCCGTCTTGAGCTCACAGACGGGCATCCGTTGTTCGGTGATTCGCGGCGGCACCTCCAAGGGCCTGTACTTCCACGCCGCTGACCTGCCCGATGAGATCGCACTGCGTGACGCCGTGCTGCTGGCTGCGCTGGGATCGCCCGACCCTCGCGAGATCGACGGGATGGGTGGGGGCCACCCGCTCACCTCGAAAGTCGCCGTCGTCAGCCCATCAGCGCGAGATGACGCCGACGTCGACTACCTCTTCCTCCAGGTCTGGCCCGACCGTGCCGAGGTCTCGGACGACCAAAACTGCGGCAACCTTCTCGCGGGCGTCGGCCCGTTCGCCCTCGAGGAATCCCTCCTCGACCCGCGTGACGACACGACCGACGTGCGGATCTGGATGGTGAACACCCAGAGCCTCGCGGTCGCTCGTGTCGAGACCCCGGGTGGTCGGGTCCGCTACGACGGTGGCGCCCGCATCGACGGGGTTCCCGGAACGCACGCGCCGATAGCGATCGAATTTCTCGACGTCGCGGGCTCCTCGTGCGGGGCGTTGCTGCCCACCGGTCGGGTCGTCGACGAGGTCGAGGGAGTACGCGTGACGTGCGTCGACAACGGGATGCCGGTCGTCTGTCTGAAGGCGAGCGACGTCGGCCTCTCGGGCTACGAGGACCCCAGCGAGATCGAAGCCAATGCGCCGGTGTGCGAGCAGGTCGAGCGGATCCGCCTCGCGGTCGGGCCCCTGATGAACTTGGGTGACGTCACCAACAAGACCGTGCCCAAGATGACGTTGTTGGCGCCGGCCCGTCACGGTGGGGTCGTCACGACGCGCACGTTCATCCCCCACCGGGTGCACGAGGCGATCGGCGTCTTCGGTGCCGTGTCGGTGGCGACGGCGTGCCTGATACCTGGATCGGTCGCCAACGAGGTTGCCGAGCTGGGCGACGCAGCCTCGACGGTCGATCTGGACGTCGAGCATCCGACGGGCTACTTCACGGTGTCACTGAGTGCCTCGCTCGCAAATGGCGCGATCACCATCGAGCGGGCTTCGCTGCTGCGAACCGCGCGACTCTTGATGCGCGGCGAAGTCTTCGTGCCGTCGAGGATCTGGGACCCCTCGTGATCATCGACTGCCACGGGCACTACACGACCGCGCCCGAGGCGCACAACCTGTGGCGCGAGGCGCAGGTCACGGCGCACAACGCGGGCGAGCCCTTCCCCGCCGCCACCACGATCTCCGACGACGAGATCCGCGAAACGATCGAGCTCCATCAACTGCGTCTGTTACGCGAACGCGGAGTCGACCTGACGCTCTTCTCGCCTCGCGCGTCGGCGATGGCCCACCACGTCGGCGACGAAGCGACCAGCCGGGCCTGGGCGATCGCATGCAACGACCTGATCAAACGCGTCGCGGACCTCTTTCCCGCCACG
>JADGOK010000238.1 GCA_017882985.1 Acidimicrobiales bacterium | reverse complement strand
CCGAATGCGGCGAAGGCGTTCGATGCCCGAAGGGATGTCGCCGTGGGCAAAGGAGAGACGAAAGACGTCTACACCGGCCACCATCAGGGCCTTGATGACCTCGTCACTATCTGAAGCCGGTCCAATTGTGGCAACGATTCGCGTGCGTCGCACGAGCATCCCTTCATCGCTTTTGCCAAGTCTACGAGATTTGACAACTTGGACGAGTTCGCGCGGACGCCGCAACGATCTCGATCACGTCGCAGAAACGTTCGTTCTCCTACGAGCGCACCGGCACTACTACGTCTGCACCGTCGACGTCGACCACGCGCAACTTCATTGCGTAACACTCGCCGAGCACTGGGCTGCGCACGACGTCACCAGCGGCTCCGTCGAGGACCACCCGTCCCCGATCGAGCAGGACGAGCCGGTCGGCGAACTGGCCGGCCAAGGTCAGGTCGTGCAACGTGGCGAGCACGGTGAGGCCGCATTCGGCGACCTCCTTCTTCAAGAGTTCCAAGAGTTCCATCTGGTGGCGCAGGTCCAAACCCGTTATTGGCTCATCCAGGACCATCACCATCGTCGACTGCGCCATCGCCCGGCCGAGAACCATCCGCTGGCGCTCCCCGCCGGACAAGGTCACGACGTCGCGCTCGGCGAACTCGAGCAGCGAAAGCCGACCGAGAACGGAGTCGACGATGCTGCCGTCCTGAAGACTGGCGGCACGAAACAGACCGTGGTGGGCCGTTCGGCCAAGCGCCACGTAGTCGCGTACCGTCATGCCCACGGGTACTTCCGGGTGCTGGGGCACCAAGGACACCTTTCGGGCGCGGTCTCGATCATTCATCTCGCTCAACAGGGTTCCGTCGATCGCGATCGACCCGTGTGACGTGCGTCGCAGCCCGGCCACCGCCTCGACGAGCGTGGTCTTGCCCGCGCCGTTGGGTCCGATGACGGTGCACCACGTGCCGGGCTCCACCGAGAGCGTCACGTTGTCAACGAGCGTCGCCGAACCAACCTTCACGCTCAGCTCGTGAAGGTCAATCGCACTCATCGGATCACCGGCCGACGAAGACTCAGAATCAACACGAACACCGGCGCGCCGACCAGCGCGGTCACGACACCGAGGGGCAGTTCCGAGGGAGCCATCACGGTTCGTGCGATGGTGTCGGCGAACACGAGGAAGGCCGCACCGAAGACGACGGAGATCGGCAGGATCCGTCGATAGGACGTGCCCACCAGCAGTCGAACTATGTGGGGCACGATGATGCCCACGAATCCAATAAGCCCCACGACCGACACGATGGCGGCCGTACCGAGCGACGACGCAGTGATCACGATGAGTCGAACCCGGCGTACCGGCAGACCGAGCGACCGCGATTCGTCCTCGCCAACGCTCATGATGTCCAGTGCGCGACCCGATCCCACGCAGATCACGACACAAGTCACGACGTAGGGAAGCACCAAGAGCACCGAGTGCCAACTCGCCGTGGCGAGCGAGCCGAGCAACCAGATGTACACCCGGGCGATGGAGTTCGTCGAGGACTGTTGGAGAAACGTCTGTGCACTCGTGAGCAGTGACGAGACCGCGACGCCAGCGAGGATCAAGGTAGAAGCGTTCGAGCGCAGCCCCCTACCGCCCACCAGCCACGTGACGCTGACGGCCGCCATCGCACCGACGAAAGCGAGCAACGGCGCCCACGTGGGCGTCGTGACTCCCCCGCCCACGTCAACGATGGCGAACGTTGCTCCGAGACCTGCACCGGCCGCGACGCCCAGGAGGTACGGGTCCGCCAGCGGATTACGGAACACTCCCTGGTACGTTCCTCCAGCCACGGACAGCATCGCTCCGGCCAAGAGGCCCAACACGAGGCGAGGTGCGCGTAACTGCCAGACAATCGTCGACTGCAGCGACGTCAACGTGCTGTGGCCGAGGCCCACGTGGCTAAAGAGATCGCCGACTACGCGCGAGGTGCCCATGGACGTGGGCCCGATGACCAATCCACCGACCACCGCGACGCACAGTCCCGCGAGGGTCAGCACCGCCACGATCGCTACACGGCGTCGGGTCGGTGGATTGGTCGTCACGGGAATTAGCCCCAGAGTCGTGAATCGGCCAACGTCGCGCTCACCGCGGCGGTCAGCTGATTCATCAAGATGCCCAACCGCGGCCCCCAGCGAGACGCCAGGTCGTCGTCGAGATTGACGACGTGCGAGTTCACGACGGCGCTCACCGTGGCGAAGCCCGGTCGACCCGCCACGACCGTGGGCGTCACCGCGCAGCATTTCGTGTCCGCCAAGAACACCAGTTGCGGATTGGCACCGACGATGTACTCCGAACTCAGTTGCGGGTAACCCGCGTCGGCGGAGGTCGACTGGGCGTCGGCGATGTTCGTAAGACCGAGCGACTTCATGAGTGATCCGACGAACGTGCTGCTCGTCAGCGAGTAAAACGTTGGATCGAGCTCGTAGTACACGTTGATGACCTTGCCGGGGTGTGCGGGGATTGAAGCAACGTCCTTCTTGATTGTCGTGGCGATGGAAGTGGCCAACGCCCGGGCCTTCGTGAGGTGACCGGTGAGCCCGCCCAGTTGCTTGATTTGGCGCACTGCGTTGCCGCCCGACGTCGCCGCGTCCTGTTCGATCACCTTGATGCCGATCGCGCGCAACTTCTCCTTGATGGAATTGGCGTCATAGGAGATGATCACGAGGTCGGGCTTGGTCGAAGGGTGCGACGCGGTCCTTGCGCAGATACCAATGACCGATTCGACGCTCGGATTGAGCGCGTTGATCCGCTTTTTCGGTAGACCCTTCGTCGGGAAGTTCGCGTCCTGATCGACGGCTTGGATCTGACGCCCCGCCCCGATGGCGAACAAGGTCTCAGTCGCCGTGGGTGAGAGCGAGACAATGCAGTGCGGCGTCGGAACGCTGGCTGCGCCTAGTGACGCACTGAGTAGTGGATACGCCAGCGCACCCACAATGAGTGCGACGACGAACCGGAGTGGTTTGAACATGGATATCTCCTTTCCGTCGAAGTTGGTGTGGACGACGGATGGATATCCGAACGACCGCTC
>JADGOK010000010.1 GCA_017882985.1 Acidimicrobiales bacterium | reverse complement strand
AATGGCCCCGTAGATGGCGAACGCCTTGGCCCGTTCCTTAGGATTCTCGAACGTGGTCGTCAGCGCCGCGAGCGCGGCGGGAGCCAGTATCGCGCCGAAGACACCCTGCACGGCCCGAGCGGTCACCAACACCGCGAAGCTGTGCGCGGTGCCGCCGAACGCACTGGCGAGCGCGAATCCGCCGAGTCCGATGTAGAGCGTGACGCGCCGACCCCACAGGTCGCTCAGTCGACCACCGAGGAGGAGCAGCGATCCGAAGGCGAGCGCGTAGGCCGTGATCAGCCACTGCCGGTTCCCCGAGGAGAAATGCAGATCACGCTGAGCACGAGGTAACGCGATGTTGATCACCGTCGCGTCGAGGGCCACCATCAACTGGGTGATGCTCAGTACCGCGAGCGTCCACCACCGCCGGGTACGCGGCAACGCGAGAGAGCTACTCATAGAGGTCTCCCCAGCCTAAAGAATCGCTGTTTGGCAATGGCGCACCGTCGTCCAGACCCCGACCACCCGGTCGAAACTTCACCGCACGAACGTGGAACTAACCGCGAGACTTCAAGGCCTCGATCAAGGCCGGCAGGACCTTGTGCACGTCGCCCACGATGCCGAAATCGGCGATCTGGAAGATCGGGGCGTCGGCGTCCTTGTTGATCGCGACGATGTTCTTCGATCCCTTCATGCCGACCATGTGCTGGGTCGCGCCCGAGATGCCGCACGCGATGTAGACGGTGGGTTTGACGGTCTTGCCGGTCTGGCCGACCTGGTGGGAGTAGGGAACCCAGCCGGCGTCGACGATGGCCCGACTGGCCCCGGCGGCACCGCCCAGCAACTTGGCGGCCTCTTCGATCAACGCGTACTTGTCCGCCTCACCGAGTCCTCGCCCGCCCGAAACGACGACCGCGGCCTCTTCGAGCTTGGGACCGGTGCGCTCTTCGACGTGACTCGTGACGATGGTGGCGCCCCCCGAGGTGCCGGTGTCACCGGGCGGTGCGTCGACGACGCTCGCCGCCAGACCCTCGGTCGCCTCGACGACGAATGATTTCGCTCGCACGACGACGATGCCGGGACCTTCACCCGTGAAGCGTGCCCGCACCGTTTGGGAGCCGCCGAAGATCGGGTGCTCGGTGACGAGTCCGCCTTCATCGACGAGGCCGGTCACGTTGGTGAGGACCGGACGGTCCAGTCGGGCCGAGAGCCGACCCGCGACGTCGCGCCCGTCGTAACTGTTGGGAACGAGGATCGCGTCGGGGGCGCCGACGCCTCCGATCAGCGCCTCGATCGCCGAGGCGACCGGCGCGCCGGGCAGGGCCCCGTGGAGGTCGCCGACGTTGTACAGGGTGGTCGCACCGAATTCGCCGGCTTCGCTCGCCAGCGAGGCGCCGTCAGCACCCCAGGTGATAGCGGCGACCGTCGCGCCGAAGTTTCGCGCGTGGCTCAAGAGTTCGAGTGACGTGGTGGTGAGTGCTCCGTTCGATGGTTCGACGACGACCCAGAGGTTGGACAGTGGCATTTCCTTCTCCTACAGAACTTTGATGGACTCGAGGAACGCGACGATCTTCGCGGCGCCGTCACCATCGTCGACGTACTTCTCTCCGGACTGGCGCGCCTCGGCGGCGACGACGTCCACGATCTCCTGGCGCGCCCCGGCGGGACCGACTTGGCCTTCGAGACCCAGATCGGCGACCGAAAGAATCTCGACGGGCTTTCCCTTGGCGGCCATGATGCCCTTGAAGGAGGCGTAGCGCGGCTCGACGACGCCGGCCGTGACGGTGACGAGCGCGGGCAGGGGTGCCGTGACCTCGTCGTAGCCGGACTCGGTCTGTCGCTCGACCTTGACGAGCGATCCGTCAACCGCGACCGACTTGGCGAACGTGATCGAGGGCAGACCCAGCAGCTGGGCCAGTTGCACCGGCGTCGTGCCGGTGTAGCCGTCGGACGATTCGGTGGCGCACAGGATCAGATCGGGCATACTGCGCGCGATCACGGCCGCGAGGACCTTCGCGGTGCCGAGCGCGTCGGTGCCGCGCAGCGTTTCGTCACTCACGATGACGGCCTTCGCCGCGCCCATCGCGAGCGCGTTGCGCAGTCCGGCGACGTCGCTCGCCGAACCCATTGACACGACGGTCACCTCGCCGCCTCCCGCCTTGTCGACGAGTTGCAGCGCCATCTCGACGCCGTAGGTATCGGCCTCATCAAGGATCAACTTGCCCGAGCGGTTCAAATTGTGCGAGGCCTCCAAGGCCTGCGGCGCCGCTGGGTCGGGAATCTGTTTTACACACACGACTACGTTCATGACCGCCAATCTAGGGCATCCGACGGAGCCCTCCGACGGGTCGGTCGCTCAGGACTGGCCCATCGCGGTGGCGGGGTCATCGGTGATGATGCTGTCCACGCCAAGAGCCTGCATGGCCTCGATGTCCCCCGGATCATTCACGGTCCACACGTTGAGTTCCAGGTTCAATTCGCGAGCCCGCGCCACGGCACTCTCGTCCACCCTTTGGAAATAGGGGTGGACGCCGGTGAATCCCGAATCCTTGGCGCGGCCCATCGCCCCGGACGGTTCGACGCTCCACCCGAGGAGCCATCCCACGCCGACGGAAGGATCCAAGGACCGGATCATCTCACAGGTTGCCACGTCAAAACACGAGATCAGCGCCGACGCCGCCCATTCGAAGCGGTACAGATCGTCCAAGACGTGGCGCGCGAAATCTCCACTCTCGTCGTAACTGGGCTCGCTGGCGTGGCGGAAGTTCTTGATCTCGACGTTGACACTTATCCCCCGGCAGGCCTCCAGTGCCTCTTCGAACGTGGGTACGTAGTCCGGCAAGTCAGCGTACGCGACCTCACTGATCGCCACGCCATCAATAATCGCGTCGTGATGAACGATCAAATGCCCGTCCACGGAGCGCCGGACGTCGAGTTCGACGCCGTCCACCCCGAGCGCCACGGCCTCGCGAAAGGCCCCGGCCGTGTTTTCGCGTTCGCTGACGTGTAATCCCCGATGGGCGTAGATGAGAGCCATGAACCCGAGTTTGACAGGTCCAGCGACGTGATTCTTAGCGTTCTTTCACGATAAAACCCCGGGTGGCCCCTTGTAATTGGTCACTGTGGCCGTTAAAATTAAGTCCCCTCCGCATGAGCCGTGTCGGCTTCGACGCGGTAAATGCACCCAAAAGGATTGTCAATGTCGCTAATCTGGAACCGTACCCACGCCTGGGATGATGCCGACTGGCGTGCCCAGGCCGCCTGTCGTGACACCGAGCCCGAGTTGTTCTTCCCCGTCGGCACGACCGGCATGGCCACCGACCAAATCGAGTCCGCCAAGCGGGTGTGCATCAACTGCGAAGCCCAAAAGAACTGCCTCGAGTTCGCCCTGGCGACGAACCAGGAGTCCGGCGTCTGGGGTGGCACGACCGAGGACGAGCGCCGCAAGTTGCGTAAGCAGTGGTTGGCCGCCCGCCGACGTTCCGCTTCGAACTAGGGGCGCATCGCCGTCGGCACGACGACGCGAACGTAGGTTCCTCCGCCTTCGGCGTACGGCACTGATTTCATCTCAATCGAGCCGTGCAATTGCGCGCGGATCAGGTCGCGAACGATCGACAGACCGAGACTGGTCGGCACCTCGAGAGAGAAGTCGTCACCGAGCCCGCGACCGTTGTCTCGGATCTCGGCGACGGCGTTGCCGTCTTCCTGGCGCAGGTTCAAGGTCACGACGCCGACGTGCTCGTTGTTCGGTCCCCCGAAGTCGGTGAAGGCGTGCTCGACGGCGTTGGTGAGCAGTTCGGCCAACGCCACCGCGAGTGGCGTCGCCAGGTCAGTCGACAGCGTGCCGAGTTCGCCGTTCACCACGATCTCGACGGGGTGCAGCGCCAGCACCGAGTCCTCGACCAACAAGACGAGCGAGCGCACGATGTCGTCAAAGACCACTTCTTCACCCGGTTCGCGCGAGAGCACTTCGTGGACGACCGCTATCGAGCGCACGCGACGTTCGGCTTCGAGCAGCGCGGTGCGGGTCTCTAACTCGTCGCTCCGTCGCGCCTGCAGGCGCAGCAGTGACGAGATCGTCTGGAGGTTGTTCTTCACGCGGTGGTGCACCTCTCGCACCGCGGCCTCCTTGTTCAACACGAGGCGATTCAGTTGTCGCAGGTCCGATACGTCACGCAACAACACGACGACCCCGGTCGTCACACCGTACGCGAGCAGTGGGATGCAGTGAAAGAGAATCGCCACGTCGTGACCCTGGTCGATCTCCTCCATCGCGGGCAGTCCGTACTCGAGCGCGCGCTCGACGACGCGAACGCGAAGGCCGAGTTCGTCGAACGAGCGTCCTTCGGCTGGCGCGTAGATGCCAAGCCGGTGCAGGGCGTTGGCCGCGTTGGGCGTGGCGAACTCGACGTGACCAGCCCCGTCGATCAAGATGATGCCGTCGCCGACGCGCGGCATGCCCGGTCCGGCGACGTCGTCCTCACGATAAGGAAACGTCCCGTCCGACACCATGTCACAGAGACGCTCGAAGATCGAGAGGTAGGCCTGCTCGTACAGCGACGCCGGTCCGCGCAAGGGACCCTGGAGGCGCACGAGGACCGCGACGATCTTGGTGTTGAATCGCACCGGAATGCACCAGACCGGCACGCGGTTGTCGACGCCTTCGAGCCGCACCTCACCAACGACGCGCGTTCCGCTGTCAAAGGTGAGGTCGACGAGGGGCCAGGCACCGGGCGACTGCGTGGTGCCAATGAGGTCGTTGTTGATCAATGTCGAACGGTTGTTCGGGCGGACCTGGCCGAGCACAATGAAACCCCGTGCACCTCGGTTGGCCGGCTCATCGACACGGGCCATCAACACCATGTCGGAAAACGAAAGGTCGGCCAAGAGGGACCAGGAGGCCGTGAGGCGAAGCAGATGATCGATCGCCGGCTCATCGAGCGCACTGTGCAGCGCCGCCAGTTCGGCGAGCGTCGCCACTAGTCGGTCCGCAGCGGCACGAGCAGGCGCTCTCGTTTCGAATACGCCGCCAACTGGGTGACGCCGCGCGCCTCAAGCAGGTCCGCGAGATCGCCCACTCGTTCGCCGACGCGCTCGAGGCGGTGCGCGTCACTCGCGGTCGTGAACGTCACGCCCCGGGCGACCAGTCGATCGAGGAATCCTTCGGCGGGATACTGCTCGCCGATGGGCTTGGCCCATCCGGCCGACGAGCACTCGACCGACACGTCGGCCGCCGCTGCGGCGTGAGCCATGAGGTCCCAGTACGTACTCGAATCAGACGCGTGGTAGCCGGCAACCTTGATGAGGTCCGGGTGGGCCAACACGTCGACCGAATTTGAGGCCGCCAGTTCTTCGAGCGCGATCGTGTAATCGGCCCAGCACTGGTCCACGTCACGCACCTCCCACTCGTGCATGTGGGTCCGGTCGTCAATATCGTCGAACATCCAGCTCCCGAGCCAGTGCACCGAACCGATCAAGACATCGAAGGGATACTGCGCGTAAAACGTGGACAACTCGTCCATCTGATCACGCACGTAGTCCACCTCCAGGCCGATCTTGACGGGAAGACCCTCGTCCTGGGCGAGCTGGGCCAACGTCACGTAGTCATCGAGCGAGTTTCGCGTCGTGAAGGCGAAGTAGTCGGCCGCCGCACGACTCGTCGGCTCGTGTCCCGTCCGTTCCCAGAACGGACCCACGATCGACATGACGTCGACGAAGCGGTTCGCGTGCTCGGTCAACGCCAACTCTGTCACCCCGTGCTTCGCCGCCTCGTCGCAGTAGGCGGCGATCTGGTCCAGGCGGTACCACACGGACGACTCCTCGTGGGGCCAGAGGTGAAGGTGGTAGTCGATCACGCTGACGGGACCACGCTGATTCAGGCCGTGCCGAAGCCGACGATTCGTTCGCTCGCCGGCGTGGCGAACTCGACGTAGGCAATGCGCGAGGCTGGCACACCGACGCGGCGGCCCTTGCGGTCCGTGAGCCACAACACCTTGTCGCCGCCGAGTGCCGCCTCGACTTCTTTCATGATCTTGTCGCGGTTCGCATCCTCGGGTAGCTCGACGTCGAGTTCTTTCATTGACTGCACTATGCCGATTCGTATGTCCATGGCGACTCCTCTGCCCAACGGGCGACTCTCTCCATGTTACGGCGCTGAGGCAAGATGGAGACGTGGGTGAATTGATCTCGGAGAGAAGTCGGCGCTGGGCGGCGACGATGGAGGGCTACGAGGGAGGCGCCGACGACGTGACGGTGGCCCATCAGAACTCCTCTGCGGTGATTGGACTGCTCGACGCCAACGGACGACCCGTCGTGGGAACCCTCGCGCAACGAGAACAGCAACTTGACACGATGCTCGCGAGCGGCGCCACGCGCGCGTGGGGCGCCGGCAACCGGGCGCGTGGTGAAGAGCCCGACGAATACCGCACCTGCTTCGAACGCGACCGCGACCGAATTCTGCACTCGAGCGCCTTTCGTCGCCTCGCGGGAAAGACGCAAGTCTTCATCTTTCCTGACGATCACATGCGCACGCGACTAACGCACGCGCTCGAGGTCGCCCAAGTCGCGACGGGCATCGCTCGAGCCGTGGGCCTCAACGTCGCTCTCACTGAGGCGATCGCCCTCGGACATGACTGCGGACACGGACCGGGCGGTCACGCGAGCGAGGAAGCGTTCGACCCGTACGTCCCCGACGGATTCGATCACGCGACGTGGGGGGCGAACGTGTCGCTCGCGTCGCTCAACCTCTGTCGCGAGACCTTGGACGGCATCGCCAATCATTCGTGGTCGCGTCCGGCACCGTCGACACCTGAAGGCGAGGTCGTCAGCTGGGCCGATCGCGTCGCCTACGTCTGCCACGACTTCGAGGACGCGGTCGCCGCACGCATCGTGACCATCGAAGAGCTGCCCACGCTGGTGCGCGAGCGCTCTGGCGAGCGACGGGGCCAGCAACTGGGCTCGTTCATCAACGCAATGATTCGCACCATCACTACGTCGGGCGTGATCGGGATGGACGCGGCGCACGCCGAGGCGCTCGCAGCGTTTCGATCATTCAACTACGAGACGATCTATCTTCGTGATCCTTCACGTCAACAGGCCGAAGCGGTCGTACGGATGCTGGGTGGTCTGGTCGAGTTCTTCGCTGTCCATCCGACACTCATTCCCGACGTCGTCGAGCGCGGAAGCGAGTCCGAGAGCGCGGACCGGTCACTGCACGACGCGGTGCGCTACGTCGCGGGCATGACCGATCGATTTGCCTGTCAAAGCGCGGTGACGCTGCTCGACTGGCCCGTCGATCAGCTCCCCAACGGCATCGATCGTTAGCGTTGCGTCGCGGCGGTGAGATTGATCGTCGGCGGCGGACCCCCGCGCATCCACTCGAGGCGTTGCTCGGTCGTGCGAATCGCCGCGTGTTCGTGGGGCAGGATCCAGAATTTGTCGTTGCGTACGGCGTTCTCGATCTCCTGGGCGACCTCTGACGCGTCGATGCCGGCCTTGACCGCCTCCTGGGCGAAAGCGGCGATCGCCTGGACCGTCGGGTCCTCGTTGTAGCTCTTCAGTTCGTTGGGCATATTGCGCTGGGACTCGTAGATCCGCGTGCGCACGAAACCGGGACAGAGAACCGAGGCGTGGACGTTCTTGCCCGTCGCGGCGAGTTCGTGAAAGAGCGTCTCGGAGATCGCGACGACGGCGAATTTGCTCGCGCAGTACGCCCCCATGTACGGAACGCCCCCGAGCCCGGCCAATGAACCGGTGCTGACGACGTAGCCCTCGTTCTGCTCGAGGAAGAGAGGGACGAAGGCGTTGACGCCGTTGATCACGCCGTCGACGTTGACGCCGAGGACCCAGTCCCAGATCGACTTGGGCGTGCCGATCGCCGCTCCGGCTGCGACGCCCGCATTGTTAAAGACGAGGTGCGCCGCGCCGAACTCGGCGAGCGCCGCGTCGCGCAGCGCCGTGACGTCGCTCTCGACGCTCACGTCGCAACATACGCCGATCACGTGGGCGCCGTCGGCGCGCAGACTCTCGAGCGCGGACTGCAACGGCGCCTCTTCAATATCGCCCAGGACGAGGTTCGCACCCGAGGACGCGAACTGTCGCGCGGTGGCCAGTCCTATGCCACTCGCCCCGCCGGTGATGACGGCCGTCTTTCCTTGCAGTTCCATGAGCCCCCCTTCGCGGTGTTCTACACCAGCCTGAGTTCTTGACGATAGACCCGTGCGGGACCCTGGCGAGCCACGGTGTCGGCCAACGCGACGAAGGCCTGCGCGACCTCGCTGTCGGGATGTGAGACGACGACCGGCTGTCCGCTGTCACCGCCTTCGCGCAGTCGCGTGTCGAGGGGCACCTGACCAAGGAGCGGAATGCCGAGCTCGCGGGCCAATCGCTCGCCGCCACCGGACCCGAAGATCTCGTAACGCCGCTGGTCGTCGCCGGTGAACCAGCTCATGTTCTCGATAACGCCGCGCACGGCGAGCTTGAGCTTGCGCGCGGCGTACGCCGAACGCTGGGCGACGCGTTGGGCGGCGGCCTGGGGCGTCGTGACGACGTACATCTCAATGCGCGGCAGCACTTCGGACAAGGTCAACGCCACGTCACCGGTACCCGGCGGCATGTCGATGAGCAGAAAGTCGGGCTCGTCCCACCACGCTTCGGTCACGAGTTGTTCGATGGCCTTGTGCAACATCGGACCTCGCCAGATGACCGGTTGCTCGTCGGGTACGAAGTAGCCCATCGACACGCACCGCACGCCGTGCACGAGGGTCGGAATCACCGTGTCGCCCAGGACAATCGGGTCGTTCGCGGCGCCGAGCATCTTGGGCAGTGAGAAGCCGTAGACGTCGGCGTCGAGCACGCCCACCTGGAAGCCGGCGCGCGCGAGCGAGATGGCGAGGTTGACCGTGACCGACGATTTTCCCACGCCGCCCTTGCCCGACGAGATGCCGAGCACGCGCGTCTTGGAGAGCTTGTCGAGGAACTTCGGCTTCGCGTCGCCGTGCTCGTGCTGTCCCGGCCCCGGATCACCGGCCATCGCGCCACGCAGGAAGTTGCGCAGTGCGAGTCGCTCGTCGTCGTCCATTGCGCGCACGGTCACCTGGGCGCTCGGGGCGCGATCGATGATGGCGGCCTCGATGGCGGCGAGATTTGGCCAATTGGTGACCGGCACCACGATCTCGACGCGCAACGAACCATCCACTTGCTCGACGGTGCCGA